>JBCDIP010000025.1:0-13894 GCA_038748855.1 Pseudomonadota bacterium | reverse complement strand
GTCCAGAGCGTTCTGGCAGACGCCAAGGGCGCGGGCTGCGGTTTGGATGCGGGCAGATTCAAAAGTCTGCATGAGCTGTTTGAAGCCCTGACCTTCTTCGGTGCCCAGCAGGTTTTCCGCTTTCACCTCGAAATTGTCGAAGGCGATCTCATATTCCTTCATGCCCCGATAGCCGAGCACTTCAATCTCACCGCCGCTCATGCCTTCGGCGGGGAAGGGTTCCTCGTCGGTGCCGCGCGGTTTTTCAGCCAGGAACATGGAGAGGCCGCGATAGCCTTTCTCGTCCGGATTGGTACGGGCCAGAAGGGTCATCACGTCGGCGCGAACCGGATGGGTGATCCAGGTTTTATTGCCTGTCACCTTGTACACATCGCCGTCACGGACGGCACGGGTGCGCAAGGAGCCGAGATCCGATCCGGTGTTGGGTTCGGTGAAAACCGCTGTGGGCAGGATTTCGCCTGAGGCGATTTTCGGAAGCCATTTGGCTTTCTGCTCCTCGGTGCCGCCGCAGATGATGAGTTCTGCAGCGATCTCTGCACGGGTGCCGAGCGAGCCTACTGCAATGTAACCGCGGGACAGCTCTTCGGAAACCACGCACATGCTTTCCTTGCCAAGGCCAAGGCCGCCATGTTCTTCCGGGAGCGTGAGGCAGAAGACGCCCAACTCGGCCACTTTGTTGACCACGTCGAGCGGAATGTATTCGTTCTTGAGGTGCCACTGGTGGGCATGGGGTGCCACATCGGATGCCACAAAGCGGCGCATTTCTTCGCGCATCTGCTCCAAGGTTTCATCCAGGCCGGCGTCGCCCATGGTGGCGTGGCCATCTGCGTCCAGCATGTGCTCGGTGATGGCCTTGCGCACCAGCGAAGTGTTGCCGTGGGCTCTGAGGGCCGCCCCGGCGCCTTCGCGCATCGGGGCCATTTCTTCCCAGGTGAGGCCCAGATCAGATGGGCGCACCATCTCCACCTGGCTCATGGGAATGCCGCCCGTGATCTGGTTGAGGTATTCCCCAAAGCAGGCTTGCACCAGCAGGGCTTCCAGCTCGCCAAAGCGTCCTTCTGCCTCCATGCGCACGGCATAGTCAGACATTTGCTCCAAGGTCTGCGCATATGTGGCGAGCCAAGCCAGGCCATGGGTGGAATGCTGATCGCGCTCCAGCAGATCGGGAGCGATCTTGCCGTCTGTGCCGGTGACGAATATGGCCACTCTTTGCCGCGCGAGGGCATAGATGGATTGAACCGCCTCAACGGCCTCACGGGTCAGGCTGGTCAGCCCTTCGAGCACCGGTCCGGCCGGTGCGTAATCTTCAGCAGCGCTCATCTCTGTCATCCCATCAAAATGTTGGGCCTAGGTATACCTGAACTTTGTGCACTGCAATATAGGCCAAATGAACGACATTTTGCCGCCCAGATTCCGTTCATCCGCCCGGACGGGTCGCGAGAGCCACGGCCAGAGCGCACACCGCCATGCCTGCAATCTGCACCGAAGAGAGCGTTTCACCGAACATGATCCAGGCAATTATAGCCGCAATGGCGGGCACCAGATAAAACACCGCTGAGACCTTCGAGACTTGGCCGTGGCGGATCATGACCATGTAGAGGCTCACCGCCCCGATCGATAAGACGAAAGTGAGCCACAAGAAGGCAATCACCACATCCCGGTGCCAGACGATGATGCCTTCTTCGAACGCGAGCGCTGCAAGACCTGTGGCGAGGGTGGCGCCCACATATTGCCAGACTGCCCCGGTGACCAGATTGACGCCGGTGACAAAGCGTTTCTGGTAGACGGTGCCCAGCGATATGGAGGCCACGCCTATGAATCCGGCGGTGATGGTGATGGCGTTGATGCCACTGCCTTCAAGATTGAGCTTCGGCCAGAGGACGAGGATTACGCCGCACAGGCCCAGTATGAGGCCAAACCAGTGGCGCGGGCGCACGTCATCGCCCAACAGGCGGCCCGCGATTACGGCCGTGAGCAGAGGCTGCAGGCCGACAATGAGGGCCGAGACGCCGGTGGGCATGCCCCGGTCGATCACCCAGAAAACGGCGCCCAGATAGATCCCATGGATCACCGCACCGACAATCACAGCATTCATCGCATCGGGTAAGGGCGGCCACGGCGCCTTCATCAAGAGGGCCAGAATGGCCATCAGGGGGACGACGGCGGCGAAGCGCGCCGTGAGAAAGGTGAAGGGCTCAGAGTGGGGCATGGAAAGCCCGGCGCCTACAAATCCCGTCGCCCACAGGAGCACAAAGAAGACCGGCGTGATGGCAAGCCACCTTGGGGGTGCGTCTTGGGCGGTAGGATTTGACATGGACGCCAGAACAGTGCGTTGAGCTGAAGGAGGACCCTCATAGCGGGCGTGGGCGGTGAGGGCTAGGCCTTGCGGCACATGCTTGTGAGAATCTCTGCAGGCTCTTAACCTTTCAGCGTCTTTCTTTGAGCGGGCAAACCCCATGTTGCGGGCAATCTGGGACATTCTGGAAGATGCCTATGGGCGGTTTCATGCCGATGATGGTTTTCCCAACGCCGGCAACATTGCCTATTGCATCATTCTGGCTGTCTTCCCGTTTCTGATCTTCGTGTTTTCGCTGACCGGGTTCTTCGTGGATGAAGAGATGGCCGCCCAAGCTATCGACAGCCTGGTGCATACGGTGCCGCAAGCGATCATCGGGCCTTTGGAAGACGAGATCACAAACCTCCTCACGAGCACCCGGCGTGATCTTCTGACCATCAGCGGGGCTATTACGCTCTGGACCGCCTCGCGCGGGATTGAGTCTTTGCGCAACGGCTTGAACCGGGCCTACAGGCTAACCGAAACGCGGCCCGTCTGGTTCCGCATCGCCCAGGACCTTCTGTTCGTGGTGGGTGGGGCATTGGTGGCGATCACCCTGGCGCTGACCTTGGTGTTCGCTCCCACCATGTGGGCACTCACGCTGAGTTATGTGCCGGCCTTGGGAGTTGTGTCCGTGGAACTCCATGTGCTGCGTTATCTGCTCGGCGTGAGTTTGCTTCTCATCGCTCTTGTGGCGGGACACAAGTTGCTGCCCGCGCGCTCCTTGCCGCTCTCCGTGCTGTGGCCGGGGATCGTCCTGACCATGGTCATGTGGCTGGTAGCAGCGATCGGGTATTCGGTTTATCTGGCGAACTTTGCCAACTTTGCGGGGCTCTATGCCGGGCTTGGCGGTTTGTTTGCGGCCCTGATTTTCCTTTACATCTCAGCGGCAATCTTCCAGTTCGGGGGCGAGATTAACCGCGCCATGTATGCCAGACGCAACTTGGGCAAAGAGTTGCCCGGCGATCCGGAAGCTATGAAACCAGAAGACCCCGGCGATGAAACTGCCTCCTGACATAACCCTTCTCCACCTCATCGCGATTGCTTTGATCGCCCTTGCATGGTCTGGTTACTCCACGTACCTGGCGATCCTTGGCAAAGGCTCTTTGAACGCCCAGCTCTCCGTTGTGCGCCGGCGTTGGATGGATACCTCCATGAACCGGGATCTGCGCATGCCGGATGCGGTTCTGTTGGGGCATATGATCAACTCGGTGGCGTTCTTTGGTTCGGCCACCTTGATCGTGCTGGCCGGCCTCCTTGGCGTTGCGGCGAACCTGAAGGATGTGCACCGGGTGGTTTATGACTTGCCGTTTGCCCGTTCCACTTCGCTAGAGCTGTTCTCCTTCAATCTGGCCGTTGTCGGGATCATTCTGGCGGTGGCGTTCTTCCTGTTCACCTATGCCTTGCGCAAACTGATCTACACGTCTGCCATGCTCGGAGGCTTGCCTGAAAACCCGCCCAAAGGGGCCCGGCGGGACGGGCTGGTGGAGGCCACGGCGATTGTGCTGACGGAGGCGGTCAAGAGTTTCAATTCGGGGATCCGAGGGTACTATTTTGCGGTGGCCGCACTGGTTCTATTCATTGGACCAGGACAGAGCATTGCCACAACCTTGCTGGTGATCATTCTGCTCCTCTGGCGCCAAATGGGCACGCGGACCGCAACCGCAATCGGGCGCTATGTGGAGCTTTTGGAGAGCGACGACGATGGGAAGCCGAAATGACCGCAAACCTGCTGCCGGCCGGGGCTGAGATTATCAAGGATACGGTGGTGCCGGCCTGTGCCCCGTGGAGCGCCCGGGTGGGCAAGGGCGAGCACTTGCGCCTGATTGATCTGGAGGGGCAGCAGGCGATCGACTTTCTGTGCTTCAATGCGGACAATCCGGCCGAACGCTATCACGCCGCCAACACTATCAAGATACCCTGCCAACTTTATCTGAACACGGGCTCGGTGCTGCGCTCCAGTCTGGCGCGGTCCATGATGACCATTATGGAAGACAGCTGCGGTGGTCACGACACCATCTTCGGCTGCTGCTCTTTTGAGGTGGATAAGGTGCGCTACGGGGCCACCAACGCGGAGAGCTGCCAGCGCAATTTTGAACGCGAGCTGGCTAAGCATGGCATTGGGCCGGAGCATATTGTGTCCAACGTGAACTTCTTCATGAACGTTCCTGTAAAACCGGATGGGCACACAGCCATTACAGAGAGCCAATCCAAGGCGGGTGACTTTGTGGATCTGCGCGCGGATATGGATGTGCTGGCCGTGCTCTCCAATTGTCCAGAAGCTCTGAACGATGCCACTGGTGAAGGCCCTACGCCGGTCAGGGCGATTGTCTATCGGCCAGGCGGTTAGGCTTTGAGCGGGCGGCTGTTCTCTGACGTTACGCAAACGGGCATCGCGCTTGCGGCCGTTGGTGCCTTTTTGTTTGTGGTGCAGGACAGTTCCATCAAGTGGGTGTCCACCTCTATGGGGATCGTCCAGATCCTGTTTTTGCGCAATCTTATCGCGATGGGTCTTTTGAGCTCAGGCGCAGCGCTTACAGGCCGGCCTATCAAGCTGAAGACGTCGAACGTGAAGTTGTTGGTGGTTCGAAGCTTGGTTGGGGTTGTTGGGTGGTACTGTTTCTTCGCCGGTTTGAAGTATCTGCCCCTCGATACGGTGATGGCGCTGTTCTTCAGTTTCCCGATCTTTCTAACCGCTCTGTCCGTGCCGCTGTTGGGAGATACTGTTGGGCCCCGACGGTGGGCCGCGGTGCTGGTTGGCTTTGTGGGGGTCTTGCTCATCACCCGGCCCGGGACGGCGCTGGAATGGCCCATGCTCTATGTGTTGGGCGCCTCATTTAGTTGGGCTATGGTGGCGGTCTTGACCCGCAAACTTGGGAAGACCGAGAGCACCAGCACCATGGTGTTCTATGCACTGGCGGCGTTCGTGGTGATTATGGCGGTCCCCATCTATTGGGTTTGGGAGACGCCCAGCTTGAACGATTTGGCACTGGTCAGCCTGGCGGCCCTCGTGGGGGTCAGCGCGCAAATGTGCCTGATCCGCGCCTATGCCATCGCCGAGCCGTCGGTGATCGGGCCCATGGAGTATACCGGATTGGTTTGGGCGGCGCTGTTCGGCTACATGATTTGGGGCGATGTTCCAGGCACGTTCACCATAGCCGGCGGACTGGTCATCGCGGCCAGCGGTCTCTACATCATCCACCGGGAAGCGGGCGGGTTCAGACGCGGTTTGCGGCGCTGAGGGGTGAGAATTTTTCATGCCGCCCCTCCGCGCGCCGGTGATTAAGTGGCGTTGGACCCTGAAACCCTCAAGGCTGGTGTGAGATGAGTAATGCGAGCGTGGCCCAGTCGCCGGCGATGAGCTACCGCAGCGGCGTTCTGTTGGTGCTGGTGGCTGGCATGTTGTGGTCCACCGTGGGGCTCGGGATCAGGCTCATCGAAAATGCCGAAGTCTGGCAGATCCTGCTCTACCGCTCCGCCAGTCTCTCGCCCTTCTTGTTCATCATCATATGGCTTCGGTCTGGCGGGCGGCCGTTTGAACGCATCCGTCAGTCCGGGTTCCCGGCGGTGATTGCCGGTCTTTCCCTGGTGGCGGCCTATGCGGGCGGGATCACCGCGCTGCAGTCCACCTCGGTGGCCAACGCCATGCTGTTGTTTGCCTCTGCCCCGTTCTTCACCGCCCTGTTGGGGTGGGTGGTGCTGCGCGAGCCGGTGCGCCGGGCAACCTTCTTTGCCATGGCGGTGGCGATTGCCGGGATCGGCATTATGGTGTCCGATGACACCTCGGCCGGCGCCATGACCGGGAATCTGGCGGCGCTCGGATCTGCTTTTGGGTTTGCCGTGTTTACGGTGGCTCTGAGGTGGGGGAAGACGTCTGACATGATGCCATCTGTGTTCCTGTCGGGCCTGTTTGCCATTGGGATTACCGGAACAATCTGCCTCTTCAAGGGCTTGCCGTTGGTGTTGAGCGCCAATGATGCATCCATCGCCCTGACCATGGGGGTCTTTCAAGTTGGGGCGGGCCTGGTGCTCTATACCCTGGGGTCCAAGGCCGTGCCGGCAGCAGAGCTCACCTTGCTCTCCATGGCGGAAGTGTTGCTGGGCCCTTTGTGGGTTTGGCTGTTTTTGGGCGAGACGGCAGGGGTTTACACCCTGCTGGGCGGGACTGTGTTGTTGGCAGCGATCGTGGGCAATGCGCTCTCGGGTTTAAGGCGCAGGCCTCCGGCGATCACCGCGCCTTAGCCTGCAGGATCAAGCACAGTGCGCCTAAGACGATTGGGCGCTATTCCGGTTCGTCTTTTCCAGCTGCTTCAAGCGCTTAGCCAGTTTCTCACACTCTTCCAGCGCGTCCATCCAGTCGTCGCCATCATTGCCAAGATCGATCTGCTTAGCGCAGAGGTCTTCATAGTAAGCGGGCAGGGATTGGGTGTTTGCCCTCTTGGACTGAGCCTGTTCTCCCTCTGCGTGCGCAGGCAAAGATGCTGCCACGGCAGCGGTGAAGAGGGCTGCAACGGCGGTGGAAGCATGTTTCGACGTAAACCTAACAGCAACGTTCTTCTTCATTTGCCGTACTCCCATGTGCCAAAGATGAACCAGTTGCAGTGCTGCAACGCGATGGCCCAAAACGCAGCAAGTCTTATGCCAGTCCAAAGGTGGCACGAGGGCGAAATGGCCCCGAAATTGCTTGTCTTCACGCCAAATTCGAATCCGTCGCTCTAAACTGCTCCAGATTAGGTCAGCCCATCTTGGCGTCTTAGGCGAAACGTGAGGGAAGAGGCCCATTCTTAACGGTACTTTGCCGGGCTAGTCTGGGCCGCTTGCATGGCATGAGCAAAGGTATTGCCCAGCTCCTAAAGCGCTCCACCGTGCTGATGATCGCGAGGATCATCGGCGGGGGTCTGGCGTTTGCCATGAACATCATGATTGCCCGCTGGTTTGGGGCGGATGTGCTGGGCCAGTTCGCGCTTGCCATGGCACTGGCGAGCCTCTTGGCCGTGCTGCTGCCCGCAGGCATGCAATCGATCGCCGTTCTGTTCGTTTCCCGGTATGTGGCTGACGACAGGCTTGGCCATGCCCGCAGCTTTGTGCGCTCGGGGTATCTGCACATTGCTGTGGTGACCACCGCGCTTGCCGGTCTTCTGGCGGCCGGTGCGCCACTGCTTTCGGAGTATGTGGAACAAGACACCTTGTGGTCTGGTGCTGTGGCGCTGACGATTGCACCGGCCTTGGCGCTGATCAACTTCAACTGCGGCGTCCTCACCGGGTTCAAGCAACAGATGCTGGGGCTATTGCCGGATCTGCTGGTGAAGCCTGCTTTGATCTTCAGTGCGGTGGCGGCGTTGGCTTTGCTGTCTGCCTCGGCGTCATCACTGGCGGTGATCAGCTTGGTTTGTGCTGCAATGTGGTTGACTGCTGCGGGTCAGCTGATCGCCATGCGGCGCTCGGTGCGTCTCGCAGAGGCCGCTCCGGACGCTTCTGAAAAAGCGGAGTGGCGCAAAGCGGCCACACCTTGGATCGCCATTACGCTGATGTGGGACTACTTCATCGAGCTCCACCTGTTGCTGGCCGGGTTGGTGCTGGCGCCCGGGAAAATCGGGCTCTTGCACATTTGCTTCCGCTTGCGCGTGTTGGCGGCTTTCGGGGTCCGGGCTTTGCACTCCCTGGTGATGCCGGATGTCTATGCCGCCGATGCCAAGGGCGATCAACGCGGGTTTGAGCGCGGTCTGGCCAAGATCAACTTCCTAACTTTGGCCTATTCCCTCATGGTCAGCGCGGGCATGCTGATTGCCGGCGAGTTCATTCTTGGGCTGGTCGATGAGAGTTTTAAGGCAGGCTATGGCATGTTGATCGCGATCAGCGCGGCCATGATCCCAAGAGCAGTGTTCGGGCCCACCACGGCGATCATGGCCATGAAGGGCTTACAGGTTCCGGTGGTGTGGATCGTGGCCCTGGGGGTTGTCCTCTCCATGGTGCTCAGCCTGGCGCTCTTGCCCACATTCGGGGTGAGCGCGTTTGCGATTGCGTACCTGACCTCTTGTACGTTCATTGCATTCTTCCAGTGGCAGTGGGCGTTAAAGAGAACCGGGATCGATTGCTCGATTATCTCAAGCCTGAAGGTTGTGATGGGGACATCTATTGGTCAAAGGATCCGCCAGGCCTTTGCTTAAGACTGGATGTGTGCGGCGAGCCAGGCGCTTAGGTGAGGTTCAAACTTAGCGCGCGTGTCCTTAACGGTTTCCAGAGCCCGCTCTGTTTTCTGCGAAAACTTGCTAGGCGCGCCCAGAGCTTCTTGGGTGAGCCGGACGGCCATTGGAGCAAATCCCGGCTGGCTCACCGGTATGAGGCGGTCGGAGAGGTCGAGGCCGCGGTAGAGGTTTTCGATCTGGGTATAACAGTTCAGACCAAGCACTGGCGTGCCAAGCGCCATGGGGCACACGTTGGCATGGAAGCGCATGCCCAGAACCAGATCTGCTGCACGATAGAGGGAGAGCGTTTGGCGTGCGGCGTCATCGCCTGATCCGTAGGCGGCGACGGTGAGGCGGGTGCGCCGCAAGCGGTCATCCAGATGCCCGATTACATCGGAGATGATCTCCAAGTCGCGGAAAATATGGGGTACTAGGCAAAACCTGAGTTCTGGCTCTCCATCGGCGAGTGCTGTCAGCACGGAGGCCATCTCATTGGCAAATTGGGCCTGGCTTTCAAACCCGGCGAAGCGTGTTTCGCTCATGTCGCATGCCACATTTACGGCGACGAGCGGACCGCCGGACGCCTTGCTGCTCGTAGGTGGGGGCACAAAGAACCCATGGTCGGGCAAGCTGTGGACCTGGTCTGCATATCCTGGCCCGATATGCCGGCGCAGGTTTTCCTGCGCCCCATCATTGCGCACGCTGACCAGGACGTGCTGGGCCTCCAGCAGTTTGTCGAGAAAGGCGGCAAATCGCTGGCGGCAGACCTCTGGCACGCCCTGGCCTGGATCTACGCCCAGCGCATTGAAGAACACGGGCACCTTGATCTGATCAAAGAGATCCGGTTCTAGCGCGATGGACGTGCCGGTTGGTGAGTGCTCTACCCAGAGCTCAAAGTAGTTGCCGCCACCAATGATCAGGAGGTCATGGGTGTTGATGAGCTCAACCAGTTCTTCATCCCACTGGCGTTCGCGCCAATAGAACTCCCGGATCTCCAAACTGGTCCAGGTAACCGGCAGCCCCGCCTTAGCTTCGAACCAGGGCCGGAACCCCATATGATTGGCATTGTCGCCAATATTGCCGCTGAAGCTCGCAATGTGCAGGGCTCTGAGGGGGGCGGTCATGGATCTGAGCCCTAGGTCACCTGGTGCTTCAGGATCCACTGGTCGCCGTCACGATACCAAAGATGGGGCGAGCGGAACCGGTCGACGGTCTCCCAGAACTCCTCGTTGGTGAGACCGATATACTCCAGAAAGTCTGCGTAATAGCGTTCAGGAAATTCCTGATCGTATTTTTGGACGAGGTGAACCGCCTCTTCGCGCGTGATCTTGCCGTTCCTCACCTCTTGTGCCGCATCGTAGGTGGCCCGGCC
The DNA here is from genome assembly GCA_038748855.1 of Pseudomonadota bacterium. Classification (GTDB taxonomy): domain Bacteria; phylum Pseudomonadota; class Alphaproteobacteria; order Rhizobiales; family CAJQND01; genus JAAEUE01. The sequence goes on along the minus strand of JBCDIP010000025.1, from coordinate 4,002 downwards.
GATGCCGAACTTAATCAGCGTCGTGAAGTAGTGGAACATGTCGATCTTGTCATCAATGCTGGAGTATTTGGAATAGCTGCCGGGCGTGCGTTCTGTGTTGGCCTGAAAGCCGGTGTGTTCCGCGGCGTAGTAGTAGCACTCCTGCGGGTCCCACTTCAGATAGTAGCCGAGGTAATGCACCTCCACACCCCGGCGCTCCAGATCAGTTGCATCGGGGGGGATGTAAGGTGCGAAGTCATTGAGCGTGTAGCCATGCTCATCAATCACGGATTGGACCGAAACCCCTCCCAGCATCATCTCGTATGGGTCCTGGGCGGTGAAGAATTTGCGGTCCATGGTGGGGGTATAGTTCTCGTCCGGAGCATTCCCGTACTCGGCCTGGTTCTCCCCATACATCACGAGCTGGACACCGAACTTGGCTGCCATCAAGGGGCCGATGATGCGTTGGCCGACGATGAAAGGTTGGAATGGATGCAAGAGATTGGTGAAGGCCAGTTTTGTGAGCAGACGGTGCAGCTTGCCGTTGGGCGTGAACAGAATGTTGTCATGCCCACCCACATGGCACCAGGCTTCAAAGTTCTTCCAGCCGATGTCCGTATAAAGATGCGGAGCCCAGGTCACGGTGAGCGGGTTCATGCCGTACTTGTATTTCAGAATGTGCGAGGTGAAGGCACTGTCCTTGCCGCCGCTGCCTGGCACGATCACATCGTAACCGCCGTCCGACTTCCGGTAGCGGTCCAGGAGTGCCACGAGCTGCTCTTCGCGTTTGGGCCAATCGATTTGCTTTTCTTTCACCTGATGATACCGGCAGGCATCGCAGATACCATCTTCGCCAAATCCTATTGTGGCTTTGGTCTCTTCTTTTGTGTGTTTGAACTCCACCGTTGATCTGGGACGCTGGTTTGAGATGACACAGGATTTGCAGAACACCACCTGCGAGGGCAGACCGTAATAGGCGATAGGCTGTTGGATCGTCATCTTGGCCCTTTTCCGTTAATTGACAAAGTTCTTGAGCATCTTCAGCCCATCTGGACCGCTCTTTTCCGGGTGAAACTGGGTGGCGACGATGGAGCCTTTGGCCACCGCTGCCGCAAAGGGCTGGCCTACATATTGCGCGCTCGCCACGGCGAAGGGGTTGTTGCTTGGGGCGTGATAGGAATGAACGAAATAGAAGCGCGAGTGTTCCGTCACGCCCTCCAAGAGGCGCCCGGCAAGGCCATCTGCCTTGGGCATTGGCGCGATGGGTAGCCAATTCACGTTGGGCAAGCGAAAGGGATGGGCACCTTCATCAGGTGAGAAGGCGTCAATGTCACCTGGAATAAGGCCCAAGCCTTCATGCTCGCCAAACTCATGGGACCGGTCGAACAGAAGCTGCATGCCGACGCAAATGCCAAGCAGTGGTATCTCCTGGTCAGCGGCCTCGCGCACCATGCGGTCCAAACCCTTGGCGGCCAAGGCGTCTCGGCCATAGGCGAAGGCACCGACCCCCGGGAACACAAGACGTTCACAGGCCAGAAGCGTTTCAGCGTCGCCGGACACGACAGGCTCTGCACCCACATGGCGCAGCGCATTGGCCACGCTGCGCAAATTGCCTACGCCATAATCAATGACACCCACCCGCATCATGCCGCCAACGCCACTCCCTCCAAGCCCTCTGCCAGAGCGATGAGATCGGCCGGCGTTGCCCGGTTGTAATGAAGGACCGACCCTACGGCGATGGCGTTCGGCAGCTGGCTGCAGGCGCTCAAGGCCCGCAGGTGTTCCGGGGCCCCATAGCCACCACTTAAGATGAGCGGGCGCGTGGTGATCGCGTTCACGGCAGCAAAGAGCTCTACGTCGAAGCCGCGCTTTGTGCCGTCCTGATCCACAGACGTGAGCAGGATTTCCCCCACACCGGCAGCTTCCAGCTCGCGCACCCAGTCAAGAACATTGAGGCCTGTGGGCTCTCGGCCATTGTCCACATAGGCCTGCCAGGATCCATCGCTCTGGCGCTTGGCCTCGATCGATCCAACAATGCACTGGGACCCGAACCGTCCGGCCACCTGGCTCACCAAGGACAGATTGTTCACAGCAGCTGTGTTGATGGCTACTTTGTCAGCGCCAGCCAGCAACGCGCTCGACACATCCTCAAGGCTGCGCAGTCCCCCGCCGATGATGATGGGAATGAACACATTCTCGCAAGCTGCTTCGATGATGTGGAAGAGGGTATTGCGATCATAGAGGCTGGCGACGGCATCCATGAAGATGATCTCGTGCACGCCGGCATCATAGTATTGCTTGGCAAATTCCACCGGATCACCCACCTTGCGCAATCCTTCCATCTGGATGCCTTTGATCACCCATTCGTTCTTCACGTCGAGCCGTGCAATCACGCGCATGGACTGCCTCCTAGCTGGCCAGTGAAAAGGCGCGCTCAAGAAGCAGCGCCTCGGCAGCGTTGAGATCGGCCAGAGTGTCGATATCGATGGAATGGATTTCCGGCATCTCGATCATCCCGATCGAGGGGATGGCCAGGCTCCCGGTTTCCATGAACCGATGCGGTGAAAACACGTAGATGGCGCCGTTGGGGCGCACGGTCTCCGGGAGCGACTGCCGGTTGGCGAAACAGAATTCCGGATCGGCGATGGGGGTGAACCGACCATCTTTGGCAAAGCCGTACTTCAAAATGCCCGGGTCAGTTTTGACCACGGACATAACAAGCTCAAAACGCCCCTGCCCGTAGAGAGCGAGAGCCTCACGAATGTCTTCGTTCCGGCGCAGCGGGGAGGTCGCTTGCAACAGCACCGCGGTTTCGGGCAGAACCTCTTGTGCGTGCAATTGCTCGAAGAGGTGACTGAGAACGGGCGCCATGGGTGTGTCGTCGCCGGCCAGGTGGGCCGGGCGGGGAACGAGCGTGCAGCCCTTGGGCAAGCGTGCCGTCAGGACATCTGCACAATCTGTGCTGATGATGCAGCGCCCAATAACATCCAATGCCTGATCCAAGGTGTGTCGGTAGAGCGGCTTACCGGCTATTGGGCGAAGGTTCTTGCCTGGCAGACCCTTTGATCCGGCCCTCAGCGGAAGGATCGCGACGGTATCAGACATGCACCGCCTCATCAGCAAAGTATTTTTGCAGCGGCCGGCTCCAGAACTCTGCCGACAGCAGAAGGTCACGGAACTTGCCGCAGGCGGTGCCGGTGCCAAAGGAGTTATCGCAGGGGTGGGTTTTGCCCCATTGGGTTTCGACGAAATCACGAATTGCCCTGCGGTCGAATGCGCAGGCCTTGCTGACGGACGGGGCGAACGTGCGGCAGGTTTGCCGAGTGCCAAGGTCTAACGAGGGAACACCCAAGTAGGGCGCCTCGCGCACCCCGGCGCTGGAGTTTCCTATAAGAACATTCGCATTTTTCAGAAGCTCTGAGAAATAGTGAAAGCGCATAGAAGGCAGTACCCGAAACCTGCTGGCCGGCAAGTCTTCGATCTGTTGTAGGATTTCCCTGGCGCCAGGGTCATTGTTGGGGAGGATAACGACGAAATAGCGTTTGGTGTCTTTGAGCGTTGAGAACAAGGCTTCCGCCTGCGCCCCCATGTTGTCACACTCCGAGGTGACCGGATGGAAGATGCAGATCCCATAGTCATCAGAGGCGATCTCATAACGGTTGCGCACCTCTTGCAACGTGACGCCCGATGGCTGCGTGTGAATGTCCAGTTCGGGTGACCCGATCACCTCCACTGACGAACGCGGCTCGCCTAAGCGTACCACCCGCTCCAGGGCCACGTCCGAGGAAACCAGATGCATTGTGGAGAGCTTGGTGTTGCAATGGCGGAAGATCTCATCGATCGTGCCGGAGACTTCCCCGCCCTCAATATGAGCGCAGCGGATATAGTTCATGGAGCAAACCAAGGCACAGGCCAGGGCCTCTACCCGGTCACCATGGATGACCACCAGATCAGGACGCATCTCCTGCAGAAAATCGGAGAACCCAATGATTGTTTTTGCAAGAACCATGTCCTGCGGGTCGC
>JBCDIP010000024.1:0-13899 GCA_038748855.1 Pseudomonadota bacterium | reverse complement strand
TCAGAACCAAAGCTATAAACTCCTGAGGCGAGGAGAGCTGCAAGGCTTTCTCAATTGCGGACCCAACCTCACCAGCTTCTTCTGCTTCCTCCGGTTCCGTCTGATAATGTAGTTGGCTCCGGCGAGCTTTGCGCTGTTGGTCGATCCAATGATTGCTTGCGACCCTGAACAAATAGGCTTTCACGTTCCGAACAGGGCCGTCTACACCATGCAGGTCCCCTCGCGCCGTCATGGCGAACCCCTTGAGCAAGGTGTCTTGCACGAGATCCTCTGCGTCCCAGATCGTACGCGTAAGGTGCTGGCAGTAGGTATGCAAGTCGGCACGAACAGGTTCCACTGCGTCGAGGTAGCGAAACCACTGCTCGCGAGCGGCTTGCGCATCCGCATCTGTGAACTCACGATCAGACATAGTTCGATCTCCCGAAATTTCTCGTCAACGACACTTCCAAAGACGATTGAGGTTGATCAAAAGATAGCAACACGCCTCGCGGGTGTTGAATATCAGGGCCAGTGTTAGCATGCGCCGGGACGCCAATCAGGTGCAACGTGTCAGGATTCGGCTTGAGAGAGGCCAGCGCCGTGGCGGGCACTTTGGGCTCAAAGCTGACCGTCATTTCAAGTTGGCTGACGGCGATTAATAGCACTTTGCGGAAGTCCGGTGCTCTCTGGCAATTTCCGCTTCACGATCAAGACCAGACGTTCAACACCCCTCTTACACCTAGTCAAAAAGTGCGCATAGCTGCCGTTGAGCTTTTCGGCCACCACCTCCGCAGACTCAAAGACGCCCTCGCACGGGCGGAACATGCTATGCCCGTCCTCATGGGCGCAGATCCTGGGGGCTTCCCTGATGCCTTCGGTGTGCTTTGCATAAAGTGTCAATCTAAGCGGTGCGCACGACCATCAGCCTTCCATGATGCCGGCAACAGTGTAGCCTCCATCAGCGCACCACACATGGCCCGTGGTGAAGCTGCAGTCTTCTGAGGCCAGGAAGTACGCGACATTGGCAATCTCTTCCGGTTGCCCAAAACGGGCGAGCGGCATGCGCGCCTTCACCGTCGGCCAGGGCTCCTCTGGAACATGGTCGCCCGTCTTGGTGGGGCCCGGGGCGACGGCGTTCACCAGAATGTCATGCTCGGCCAGCTCAATGGCCATTGTCTGGGTGAGGTTGATGATGCCCGCCTTGCTGGCGCCGTAAGCGGCGCGGCCGCGACCGCCGAAGATGCCGGAGTTGGACGCCACGTTGACGATGCGCCCACCGCCGCCTTGCGCCACCATCTGGCGGGCGGCAGCTTGGGCCGCCAGGAACGTGCTGGTGAGGTTGGTGTCGATGACGTGATGCCAGAAGTCTTCCGTCATCTCCAAAAAGGGCGCCCGGTCCATGATGCCTGCATTGTTCACCAATGCATCGAGACGGCCGAACGTCTCAACGGTTGATGAAATGGCCTCAGCGATGCTGCCGGTGTGTTTCACATCCAATGCTTGCGGACGCACATTACCGGTCATGCCGGCAGCAGCCTCCGTCATGGCGGCTTCATCAATATCGGCCGCCACCACATTCCAGCCACCCTCTGCGAAACGCTTTGCCATGGCCTCGCCGATGCCTCTGGCCGCGCCCGTCACCAGGGCCGTTTTTGGTTGTCCACTCATGGGCACCTCTTGTTTCTGTTTCTTTCAGTTTACCAAGCACACTGGCGGCCTGAGAACGCTGATTGAACGCGGCTCCGCCCTGAGCTACTCTAACAGGCAGATCGGCGTTTGAAGCAATTGATTTGTCGTCAGTTTGCGTTCCAGAGGAATTGCTCAAATGACCTCGGGTAGGGGAATTAAAGAGCTTCAGCTTGGCGAGTATTACATCGCCAGTATCGAAACTCTGTGGAGCGTTGTTAAGGCGCATCCGGACACGGACACCAACTCTCCGCTCGCGGCCGACATTGAGGCGCGTCTCGCCAAGCCCAACAAGACCTGGAGCGATGTTTACGCGTTAGAGCGGCTCATCGTTCCGCTTATGCCGGAGTTGGAGATCACCGCCTTCTTCCAACGGCGCCTGGCGCGCGCGAAGACTTTGGACCTGCCGGCGCTCGGGGCCCATGAGGCCAATTGGGACGCGGCCAAGCTTGAGAAGGATCACGACGAACGGCTGCACGCCAAGCAAGCCGCCTATTTCGTTCTGCTCGATGATCTGAACTGGTATCACACCGTCCAACGCCTCGACCGCAGCCACCGGGACCAGGCGGCGCAAAGGCTTTGGCGGGTGGGGCTGGTCGTTCTGGCATTGGTGGCTCTGCCTTGGACGGTGGTCGGCAGCCTTGGAATGATGGCGTCTTCAACCCCTGCGGCGAAATCCCTGCTCGATGCTGCGCTGGCCCATCCTCCCTTGTTCGGGTTCTACACGGCGCTGTCGTTTGGGCTCTTGGGCGCGGTGTTCAGCCGGCTTGCGTCATTCCAGTCCAACGTGGCCACGCTCACTCATGCCGATATCGGGCAAACCTTCAAACTGCGCTATCTTATGGTCCGCTTTGGGTTTGGAATGGTGGGGGCGGGCATCTTGTATTTCCTCATGGCCGGCGGGTTCTTAACCGGCAGCCTGTTTCCTAATTTGAAGACGGCCAAGTTCGTGGACAGCACCGTGCCCTTGTGGGGGACGGACTGGGTGACCGCGGTGCCCAATGCTGAGTTCGCCAAGCTTGTGGTTTGGTCGTTCCTCGGCGGGTTTTCCGAGCGTTTCGTGTCCGGCACGCTGGAAAGGAGTGTCGGCAACGCACAAGCTGCAGAGAACAAACAGGAGGACTGATGGCCGCTAGCGTCCCGGGCCACCGCCGCCACCGACGCCCGGAGCGCCCGGCGCCGTAAACTTGCCCAGGTTGCCGAAGAACTCTCTGATCAGCGAGGCCTCACGCCCTTCTGTGGGCGTCTCGCGGGAGATGAAGTCGACGATACGTCCATCTTCCAAGCCATAATGGGCAAAGTTCTGGACCCGGTCCTCGATATCAAAGCGCACGGCTATCACCTGACGGTCCTGCACCTCGGCGCCGAACACAGGCTTTTGCTCCACAACACTGGACACATAGTAATAGCTGTCGCCGGAGGTGTTCACCGTGGCCGTGGTGGACGGCGAGCCGAGCAGGGCTTCCACTTCGGTTTTGCTCATGCCCACTTGCAGCTTCTGGACATCCTGGCCGCGCGGAAGATAGCCGCGGTGATCAATAACCGGCGAGCACGCAACCAAAGTGAGCGCCAGCGCTGCGACCAAAAGCGTGAGTTTACGCAATGGCCGGTGCCGCTTCGTCGCGCCCGATTGTGATTGCCTCATCATCGAATGTCCCTTAAACCCTACTTTCAGGTCCCGAGTGACCTATATAAGACCAGTGCGGCTTAGCCCGGTTTGCAACAGGTTGCAACTGATGGCGCACAATCCGTCTGACTGAGACCACAGGCTCCCACATGTTCTTCAACAAACTGTTTCAAAAACGTGCTGCGCGCACGTTATCTACACAACTCGCTTATGAGAGGATTGTGGCGCAGGCGCGGCGCCCGGAATTCTATATGGCCGGCGGCGTGGAAGACACCGTGGACGGGCGCTTTGATATGCTGGTGCTGCACGTCTATCTGCTGGTCCACCGCATGAATCAGGACGGCGATGATCGCGCCACGCAGTTCTCCCAAGGCGTGTTCGATCTGTTGTTCGACGATATGGACCGTTCGTTGCGGGAAATGGGCGTAGGCGATCTGTCTGTGGGCAAGAAAGTCAAAAAGATGGCTCAGGTGTTCTATGGCCGGGCCAAGGCTTATGATGAGGCCCTGAAACGCAGCGAAGAGGCGCCCGGCGAGCTTGAAGAAGTGCTCCGGCGCAACATATATGCGGATCGAAGCGAAACGGGCGAGGCCGCGATGATGGCCGCTTACATGAGGGCCGGCGCCGACCACTTGAGCCAGGTGGACAGCGCGGTTCTGGTGACGGGCGAGCTGTCGTTTCCCGACCCGGGGAGCCATGTGAAATGATTTCATCGACGGAATTGGATGCGAAAGCTGAATTCTCCAGGCCCTTCCAGGTGGAGGACCTTGAAGACCGTGACGTGACCTTGGAGCTGGTGGCGGACAGCACCGAACTGGCCGGATTGCAGGCCCGTTACGGGGTGGACACGCTCAGCGCCGTCTCTGCACACCTGACCCTTTCAGCCCAGCCGGAAGGGGCAGTGAAGGTGAGCGGGACCGTAAAGGCCGCTTTGCGCCAGACCTGCATCATTTCGCTTGAACCGGTTGACGAGACGATTGAGGAAGCCCTCTCGGTGCTCTATCTGCCGGCAGGGTTGGACGAACCTGGCGATGATGGCGACTTTGAGCTTGATTATGAGGCTTTTGACGGCCAGACCATCGATCTTGGCGAGCTGACGGCCCAGCAGATTGCAGGCGCCATAAACCCTTATCCACGGCGGGCAGGGGTAGAATTTGGCAATCAGGCCCAATTGGGCGATAATACCTCCGAGGAGAGGGACAACCCGTTCGCAGTTCTCCAGGCGCTGAAGAGCAATCAGGGCACGGCGCAGGAGCACTAACGGACGCTAGATTGACGCGGACGTCAAAGATCAAGAAGCCGTCACGGTTTGGCTGATCTGTGCTATTCTATGGAAACAACTTGAGGCAGAAGCATTTGCACCATGAGTGGGCAAACGACAGTGGCTGTTGACGCGATGGGTGGGGATCACGGCCCGGACGTGACCCTGGCCGGTGCTTCGCTCGTTCTGGCGCACCGCTCAGATGTTAAGTTCCTGTTGGTCGGCGATGAAGCGCTTCTGCGCCCGCTGGTTGCCAAAGACAGCAAGCTGCAAGCCGCATGTGAGATCATCCACGCTGACGTACAGGTGAGCATGAATGACAAGCCCAGCCAGGCCCTTCGGGCAGGCCGGCGCCACTCGGGCATGTGGAAGGCCATCGAGGCGCTAAAAAGCGGTGACGCCGATGTGACCGTGTCGGCCGGCAACACCGGCGCGCTGATGGCCATGTCAAAGGTGATCTTAAAAATGATGCCGGGCATCGAACGGCCCGCCATTGCCGCCATTTGGCCAACTTTACGGTCGAGAAGCGTTATCCTTGATGTGGGCGCCACAATTGGTGCCGATGCTGATCAATTGGTGGACTTCGCGGTGATGGGCGAGGCGATGGCCCGCTCCCTGTTTGGCATAGAGCGTCCCACAGTGGGATTGCTCAATGTGGGCGTGGAGGAAATCAAAGGTAACGGTCAGGTGAAGGAAGCCGGTGCGGTCTTGCGCGATTCAGTGTTGCCGATTGAGTATGCCGGCTTTATTGAAGGCGATGATATTGGCCAAGGCAAGGTGGACGTTGTTGTGACGGAAGGCTTTTCGGGCAATATTGCGTTGAAGACGGCTGAAGGCACGGCCAAGCAGATTGGCTCTTACTTAAGGGCATCCATGAACCGGAACATTTTTTGCAAGCTGGGCTACTTGCTCGCCAAAAGCGGGTTTGATGCGTTGCGCAAGAAAATGGATCCGCGGACCATGAACGGTGGTGTTTTTCTGGGGCTGAACGGGATTGTGGTGAAAAGCCACGGAGGCACCGACGCAGTGGGATTTGCTCATGCGCTCGATCTCGGGATCGATATGGCGCAAGCTGGCATGCTCTCACGCATTGAACGGGATATAGACCGGGCCCATCAGCAACGTGAGCGTAGTGAAATTCCCCTAGCGGCAGCTGGTGGTGGGTAAGGGTACAGGTTCTATTCCATGCTGAGATCGGTCGTTTTGGGCTGCGGTGCATATCTGCCCGAAAAAGTTCTGACTAATGAAGACATCGCCGAGATTGTGGACACCAGCCACGATTGGGTGGTGGAGCGCACTGGCATCCACCAGCGCCATATTGCGGCCGATGGAGAATTGACCTCCGATCTGGCCCTGGCGGCGGCGCAGAATGCGCTGGAGCGGGCCGGGCGCGATGCACAGGATATTGATCTCATCATTCTGGCCACGGCCACACCGGACAACACCTTTCCGGCCACCGCCACAGCGGTTCAGGCCCAGCTCGGCATTCACCATGGCTGCGCCTTCGACATTCAGGCGGTCTGCTCCGGCTTTGTCTATGGGCTGTCCACGGCTGACAATTTCCTCAAATGCGGCCAGCACAAGCGCGCGCTGGTGATTGGCTCTGAAACCTTCTCGCGGATTTTGGACTGGGAAGACCGCACAACCTGTGTGCTCTTCGGCGACGGGGCAGGGGCCGTTGTGCTGGAAGCGCAAGAAGGCGCTGGAAACCTGGACGACCGCGGCGTGCTGTCGGCCCATCTGCGTTCTGACGGGGCGCATTACGACAAGCTCTATGTGGATGGCGGCGCCTCCCGCGGTCAGGACATTGGCCATTTGCGCATGTCCGGGCGCGATGTGTTCAAACATGCGGTGAAGAACATTGCCGAGATCATGGACACAGCGCTTGAGGCCACTGGGGTTTCACCCCACGACATTGACTGGTTCGTGCCCCACCAGGCCAACAAGCGGATCCTTGACGGCACGGCGCGGCGTTTCGGCATGACCGAAGACAAGGTGGTGATCACCCTGGACAAGCATGGCAACACGTCAGCTGCGTCCATTCCGCTGGCCCTGGATGTGGCCTATTCGGATGGCCGGCTTAAAGAGAACGACCTGATTTTGCTGGAAGCCATGGGCGGCGGCTTCACCTGGGGCTCTGTTTTGGTGCGCTGGTAAGCTGACTTGCCACCATTTGTTTGATCATCCCATGCCGCGAAATGACTAGCGCACTGTAGCTCTTGGCTTTTTCGCTCAAGCGTTCCATACTGCCTTCATCGAAACCAAACGGCCCGCCAGCCCTTGACCCAACCGGCAAGGGCGCCTTACGGTGGTTTGCTGGCCTGCAATCTCAGCGGGAATTGGGCAAACAGGCCGAACCAAAAGGGAAATTAGGGGACCTACAGGAATGAGCGGCAAAACACTTACCCGCGCTGATTTGAGTGAATCTGTGCACGGACAAGTTGGGCTTTCACGTACGGAATCGGCGGAGTTGGTGAAAAACGTCTTGGATTCAATCTCGGAGGCGCTGGTTGAAGGCCAGACGGTCAAACTTTCGTCATTTGGCACGTTTATGGTGCGTCAGAAGAATGGCCGGGTGGGGCGCAACCCCAAAACCGGTCAGGAAGTGCCTATCACGCCCCGGCGCGTGCTCGTGTTCCGTCCCAGCCACGTACTGAAAAAGCAGGTCAATGACGGCGGAGACGCTTGATCGGCGGGTCTGAAGTAACGAGGGTTGTGTAGTGGAAAAAGCGCCTGAAGCCTTTCGCACCATCAGCGAGGTCGCCGAAGACCTGGACGTGCCCCAGCATGTGCTGAGGTTCTGGGAGGGTAAGTTCAGCCAGGTTAAGCCCATGAAGCGGGCGGGCGGTCGGCGCTATTACCGGCCAAACGATCTTGAGCTTCTGCGCGGCATTCGCCACCTGCTGTATGGCGAAGGCTACACCATCAAGGGTGTTCAGCGGATCCTGCGTGAGCAGGGCACGGGCTATGTGATTGAGGCGGGCAAGCAGAAAGCTCTGCCGAACCAGGGCGCAGACGGTGATGAGCCTGCCGCACAGCCTGCTGAGGCTGAGGCCCCGCAGCAAGCTGCCCCCAGAGTTCCCCCACCGGCACCGCAAGCCCGGCCCCTTGAGGGCTCGGACCTCCAGGTGCTCTCCGGCGTTTTGAAGGAGCTGGATGCGGTGCGGAGCATGCTGACGGGCAAGAATAGCTAGCAAAGATCAGCGCGCTGGAGACCCGCCTTTGCGGGGATGACAGAGAGCCCCGCGCCCTTGCGAACGCGAGGGCCCATAGCTCGTTTCTTTCCTATGGCTGAGAAGGTCCTCGCTTTCGCAAGGACGCGGAACGTTCTCGCGTTTGTTTTCCACCGCCATCCCCGCTTCTCCCTCCGTCATCCCCGCGACGGCGGGGACCCAGGGCGGGTAACCTCAGAACAAGCGGTTCCGGGATGACGAAGGTCGGTCGCTACTACCGCTTCGTCGCCGTCACCTTCTTGCTCGACGCAGAATAGTAGATCGTCTTCACAGTCGACTTCGCGCTGCCGCGCATGGCTTCCGTCTGCACCACATACGTCATGCGCGAGCTGGAGATGGGCGCCCCGATCGAGCGGATGGTGGTGGCAAAGGAAATCCGGTCACGCCAGACAGATTCCAGCGGATGTCCCTGAACGCAGGTGCTGTCCGCGCCCACAATGGCGCGGTTCTCCAAAATGGCCCGGGCGCCCAAGTAGTGGAGCGCCGTGCCCGGCGAGTGCTTCTTGAGGCTTTCATCAAAGGCCGACTTGAAGCCAAAAAACCAGCCCGAACTCACCACATTGACGCTCACCGCAATGGCGTTGCCGCTGAGGCTCAAAACATCGCAGATCACATCGGGGCATTGCCCGGCCCGCAAGGCGGCCAATCCGAAGGCCTTATCTTGCGAAGATGACGCCAGTGCCGTTCCCTGCTTGCCCTTCCAGCCCGCAATCTCCAGGCGCATCAGATCGCGCACGGCCGCTTCAACCTCGGTCCCTGTGTTCACGGTTTTGAACGTCACATCTCCCAGATCGGAAAGCCGGCGCAGGTTGCGCTGCGCATTGGCCCGGACCTTCTTGCTGACTTCAGAGTTCATGTAAGCGTCTACATCGGCGCGGGCCATGAGCCCGGCGCGCTGGCCGGTGCGCACGCAGTGGGCTTGACCGGTTTCGGAGGGCGGGCCGTCTTCCAATGGCCCGGCCCATGTTTCCTCGCGGTTCAGCAGAAGCGTGCGTTCGCGGCCCTGTTCGCTCAAGCCCTCAAACAGCACGCGCGCTGCGGCGCTCACCGTCCCGGTCCGGTAGAGCGGTTCAAACTTCAAGATGTATTTATCAGACCAGCTGCGCCAAGTGCGGATCGGCCAGCCCCAGCGCAGATCATCGCGGGTGACAAAGGCCAGAGCATCCAGGCGCCGGCCCTCGGGCCCCTCGTGCCAGACGGCGGCGCAGTGTATGTCGTCCTCCCAGCCCACCGTGTCCATGTGGGCCAGGATGAACCCTGGGGCATAGAACGGATTGGCACTGAACGCGTGCTGGCTCAGATCCAGCCACTCAGCCTTAGAATTCTTAAGATCTTCCGGCGTCAACCAGGCAAAGCGCAAGTTCAAGCGCGAAGCCTGCCCTCGGTTGTGACCTTCGCTCATCTTCCCATCTCACAGTCGCGCAAGGTATGCCTGAGGTGAGCTGGCACGTGGCCCATCTGCCCGCTCAATCCGGCACGCCTCGCGGGCGCCGCGCTGGAGTTCACGCAAACTTTATGCCAGCGTGAAACGGAGACCGGTGCTGGTGGCCCGGTTGCCGGAAAAAAGGGTTAATCCGTGTCAGGATCGGTTTTGCGGCCAAAGGCGATGCCGCTGATCACGTCGCTGAGGCCCGGCTCGGGCAAGCGGTAAAAGGGTAGGGGGCGGCAGAGGTTCATGGCGGCCAGGCCGATGCGGGCTGTCATGATGCCGTTCACGGTGCCTTCTCCCAGTTTTGCAGACAATCTGCCTGCCAGGCCATGACCCAGGAGGTTCTGAACCAGGGTATCGGACAGGGCAAGGCCGCCGGTGACGGCGAGATGGGAGACAACCATGCGCGCAAGCTTGAACGTCTCCAGCGAGCCCGGCCGCCCGCCATAAAGCCCGGCCAGCTGACGAAGCATCGCCAAAACCTGGTAGCCCGTGAACAGGACGTCCAAAGCCGGGGCGGGATTGACGGCGGTGACCACGGAAACCCGTTTGGCGGCGGTGGCGATGATCTGGCGGGCCTCTCCATCGAGTGGGCGCATCAGCTCACGCTCGGCCAGCTCCAGGCGGTCCGGATCATCGATGATCTCGCCATCATGCTCTTTGAGCGCCGCCAGGGGCCAGGCCATTGCCTTGCGGCCCCGGTAGAACTTTGTCAGCTCAGCGACCACCTCTTTGGCTGAACCGTTGCCCAGGAGCACCTGCTCTGCAGTTTGGCGCAAAGTGCCCAGGCGGCGCAGGCGCGCAAGGGCCGTGAGCTCCTTGACCACAAGGGCCAAGAGAGCAAGCCCGGCAAGGCCCATGAGCCCGGCGGCCGCCCAGCCGAGCCAGGAGGCGCGCGCGAAGAGCTCCTCCAGAAGCTGGGTGAACCAGAGGCCGATCCCCAGCGAGATGAGCGAGAAGAGGGCGCTGAAGAAAATGGCGCCCCACCGGAAGCCCCGGGAGCTGGGGAGCAGATTGGCCGGAGCCGGAGTGTCTTGCGTCTCGGCAAAGGGGATTTCGCCAAGGGGCTCGGGTTCTGGCGCCACCATGGTGCGCGGTGAACGTGCGTGCTTCTTCTTAGGCTTGGATTTCGTCTTTGGCTTCTCGGCGGCCGGCTTCTCCGCTTCGGGCTCTGCCGGTTCCGGGGCGCCGAGTGGGATGACCTTGGGGCGGCGGCGTTCTGTTGGCTCTTGGCTCATGCGAACCGGTCTCCCAGCAAGAAGTTCAGCGTGCGGTCAAGGCGGATGTGCGGAAAGCTTGGGCTCTGACCCGCACCCTCAGCGTCCAAAAGAGGCGGGCGCAGTTTCAGAAACTGCAGATCCCCCTTGCTGCCCGCGCTCAATGCCTCTTTAGGATCGGCCGGCAGATCGCCGGGAAACATGGCCATCTCGCTCTTCCCATCAAAGCTCTCGCCATCGCTGGCCTGTCCCTTGGCCGGAACGCCGACGATGGAGGGCAGATCTTCGCCGCCTTGCGTGAGGCGGACCTCGCGGGTGGCGCGGATGGAGGCAAGGGCGGCCACATCGATCTCAGCGCCCGCGCTTTCTGAGCGGGCAAGGGCATCGTCCACAATCAGGCGCAGGATTGCCTGCAGGCGGTCGTGGCTGGAATGGTGCAGATGGTCAGCCTTTGTGGCGGCGAAGAGGATCTTGTCCACACGCTTGCCCATCAGCGCATTGAGCCAGGACGCGCCGCCCGGGCGGAAGCAGGGCATGATGGTCTCCAGCGCGGTTTTCAGATCCGCCACCGCCTCTGGCCCTGCGTTGAGGGCAGCCAGCGTGTCCACCAGAACGATCTGCCGGTCGAGGCGGGCAAAATGGTTCATGAAGAATGGCTTCACCACCCGGGTGACGTAGGATTCGTAGCGCCGCTGCATCATGGCCCACAACGATCCTGGCGGCGCCTTCTGGTCTAACGGGACCTCAAGAGGAGCAAAGGTGATCAGCGGGGAGCCCTCCAGATCGCCAGGCATGAGAAAGCGGCCGGGCGGCAGGGTGGAGAGGGCATACTCATCGTCCCGGCAGGCGCGCAAATAGTCCGTGAAGACGCCGGCAGCCTTGCGCACCTCGGCCTCATCCTCCGGAGCGCTTGGATCAAGGGTGGCGAGATGCTTCAGCCAGTCTTTGGAGAGCCGGTCTCTGGGGGCGGTGGCCGCTGATCTCAGGGCACTGGCGGAGAATTCCTCAAAGCTCATGTCCAACAAGGGCAAATCCAGAAGCCATTCACCAGGATAGTCCACAATATCGATGTTCAAGGTGCCCCCGGCGAACCGGCGCGCCAGGAAGCCTTCCGGCTCGAACTCAACGGTGAGCCGCAGTTGGGAGATCAGCCGCGTACTGTCCGGCCAGGTCCGGTTGTCCCCGGAGGTGAGGTCGGCCAAATGGTCCTCATAGGCAAAGCGCGGCACGTCATCATCGGGCTGTGGCTGCAGGAAGGCCCGCTTGATGCGGCCGGCGGCATAGGGGGCAAACAGCGGCAGGCGCCCGCCATGAACGAGATTGTGCACCAAAGCGGTGATGAAGACGGTCTTGCCGGAGCGCGACAAACCGGTCACCCCCAGCCTGATGGTGGGGTTGATGAGGCCGCCGGCCGCATCGGCCATGCCGCCCAGCACAATGCGCGCTTCGTCTGTGAGGGAAGTGAATTTCAAAAAGGCTCTCCAGTCCCGGTACACATGGAGGCTGGCGGGGCGAAGTTCAATCGTTCGTGATCACTCTTCAAGCTCGCGCGGCAGGGCAAAGGTGGTGAGTTTTCCGCGCCCAGGGGCGATTTCGGCCCAGTCATCGGTGTCGAACTCCAGAACGGCGAGACCCGCGGTTGGGTACTTGTAGGCGAGCTTTTCCGCCAGTTCCGGGTTTGCTTCGCCCATAAGATCGGAGACCAGGATCTCGATGGTGGGATTGTGGCCGATCACCATAAGCGAGCCGATCTGGTTGTCGGTTTTGCAGAAGAGGTCCAGATATCCGCGCCCGCCGGAGAAGTCGTAAAGGGCCCGTTCGATGTGCGCGGCCGGAATGTAGGTCCATTGTGTGGCCGCCCGTTCCAAGGTTTCGCGGGCGCGGCGGGCTGTTGAGCACAAGATGAGCTCAGGCAGCAGATCATGCTCCACGATATAGCGCCCCATCAGGGCGGCAGCTGCCCGCCCGCGGCCGTTGAGAGGGCGGTCGTGATCGGCCAATTCGGGCGAGGACCAGCTCGATTTAGCATGACGCAAAAAGAGCAAGGATTTCATCTGCAATGTCCTTTATCAGGGGCGCTAAGATTGCTACCACGTGAGCGTCTACCTGTGAGGCAAAACAGTGTAGCGCGCATGACGCGCATTTTGGACCATCAGTTTTCAAACCTATGACCTACCCTAACTCCCTATATGCCGAGCAGTGCGCGCCGGAGGCGGCAGAACCGCCGCTTGAGGGGGAGGTGCGGGCGGATATCTGCGTTGTTGGAGCAGGCCTTGCGGGGCTGACCGCAGCTCTGGAGGCCCAAAGGCGGGGGCTCGATGTTGTGGTGCTTGAGGCGGAACGGGTCGCCTGGGGCGCTTCGGGCAGAAACGCCGGCATCGTGTCGGCTGGATTTGCCGCCGGGGCGGAAAGCCTGCTGGAGGCGGTGGGGCCGGACGATGCCTGGACCTTGCATGGGCTGTCGGCGGCGGGCGCCCAATATGTGCGCCGTCAGATTGAGCGCCTGAAGATCCCCAAGGCGTTGCAGGGCGAGGGGTTCTATCTGGTGAGCCGCCGCGACCGGGAAGATCAGCTTAAAGACCATGTGGAACGGGTGGGCCAGAAGCTGGGCTATGAGCTCAGCTACTGTCCGCGCGAGGAGGTGCGCGAGATGCTGCGCACGGATCGGTATCATCAGGCAACCTATGACCCGGCCGCCTTCCACATTCAGCCGCTGGCCTATGCGCTGGGGCTTGCCAAGGCGTTTCGGGGGCTGGGCGGTGTTATCCACGAACAGACCCGCGCGCGCGCTGTGGAGAGCCAGACGGCCGGCCATTGGCGTGTTGTGACCGATAAAGGGGCGGTTCTGGCCGACAACGTGGTTCTGTGCACCAGCGGCTATGATCTGAAGCTCTACCGGAAGGTCACGCGGGCGGTCTTGCCCGTGGCCACCTACATCGTCACCACAGCTGCGGCCCGCAAGCTGCTGGATCAAGCGATCAAGACCAAGTCCGGCGTGGCCGACACGCGCCGGGCGGGGGACTATTTCCGCCGACTGCCCGATGGCCGGCTCTTGTGGGGCGGGCGCATCAGCACCTCGCGCGCTGAGCCGTTCCGTCTGGGCGAGCGGATGATGGAGGATTGCTACAACGTCTTCACGCAGATCGGGGCGCTCAAGGCGAGCCACGCCTGGGGCGGGCTCATGGGCTATGCGCGCCATTCCATGCCGCTCATCGGACAGGTGGAGCCGCGGCTTTGGTATGCCACGGCGTTTGGCGGCCATGGGCTCAACACAACGGCGATGGCGGGGCAGTTGATTGCTGAGGCCATCAGCGAGGGCGATGACCGCTACCGGCTGTTTGAGGGCTTTGAGCTGCAGCGGGCCGGCGGCCCGTTCCGCCGGCTGATCGCGCAAGGGGCCTATTGGGCCATGCAGGCGCGCGATAAGATCAACGAGATTACGTGACGGCTTACCTGCGAAAGCAGGG
>JBCDIP010000023.1:0-14085 GCA_038748855.1 Pseudomonadota bacterium | reverse complement strand
GGGCCACGGACGGCACGGAGATCGCACCCCATTTGCGGCTGCGCGAGAACATGCAGCTCTATGCGGGCGTGCGGCCGGTGAAGGCTTACCCCAACGGGCCTCAGAAGCTTGCTGCGCCCGAGGCGGCTAAGATCGATTTTATCGTCCTCAGGGAATCCACCGAGGGGCTGTTCTATTCCGCCGCCGTGCATGGGCGCACGCAGATTGCCAACGATGATGAGGTCCAGGACATCCTGCGCATCACCCGGCCAACGACGGAGAAACTGCACGACTTTGCCTTCCGGCTCGCGCAGAAGCGAAAGAGCCGCGGGTCGCCGGGCAGGGTAACCTGCGTGGACAAGGCCAACGTGTTCCAGTCCATGGCCCTCTTCCGCAAGATCTTCCAGGAGCGTGCCGCCGCCTTCCCCGACATTGAAACGGGCTACAATTATGTGGACGCCCAAGCGCTTGATCTGATCCGCCGGCCTTGGGAGTTCGATGTCCTGGTCATGGAGAACATGTTCGGCGATATCCTGTCTGATCTGGCAGGCGGGCTTGTGGGCGGCATGGGCATGGCCTCGTGTGCGGAGATTGGCGACAATCATGGCCTATTCCAGCCCGCACACGGCAGCGCGCCGGATATTGCCGGTGAGGACAAAGCCAACCCACTGGCGGCGATCTTGAGCGGGGCGCTGATGCTGGATTATCTCGGCGAACGCCACGGGGTGGAGCAGCTCACCACGGCCGCGCTGGAGATTGAAGGCGCGGTGGACCGGGCCTTCGCAGCCGGGGAGATGCGGCCCATGGAATTTGGCGGGGATCAGGGGACGAAGGCGCTGACGCAGGCGTTGCTCGCCGTGCTTGGGTGAAGAGCGACCGCGGGCGCGTGCTCCCTTAGCTCTCGCTCACACCATCTAAAAGTTTGATCGCATGGGCGATTGAGTTTGCCACTAAATGTGTATAATGTGTACATTAATGTATACATTATTCCTGTATACCTGCACCTACCACGCCACAGGCTCCACATGCTGGGGCACACTAGACGACATGTGACACCAGGGGAGAGATCACACTGATGAGCTCGGCCGGCAGTTCGGATTCAACCGGGAAATCGGGGGGTGATGAGGAAGAGCAGATTGTTCAGCTCATTGACAGGGCAACAGCACTGGCTGAGGCGGGCAATCACACGTTCCTTGCCTACCTTTTGGGTATGGCGCGCATCGAGGCTCATGAACTGGTGGCAAAGGCAAAGCGTTGAGGACCCGGCTTTCCGGATCACTCGCCCTGGTCTTTGTCCTTAATCAGCGCAAACTCGCGCTCCAGCCTCTCTTCAAACTTCAGCAGATCTTCCGGCAGCGGTTGGCCCGTTGCCTTGAGCTGGTTGAGCTCCAAATGGAGCTGCTCAAACATCTCGTGGGCATCTTCAGGCTGATGCTCCATCTGCGACATAAGCAGGTTGAAGCGGGTGAGCAAATCGTCAAAAGCCATGTTGCATGAACCTCCCAAACGGGTCACGATCAGATGAGTATACTATCATCGATAGGGCGTGAGGGGCGGGCCTTGATTGAAATCAAACGGGTGGGTGATCCACATAGCCTTTCTGCGCGTTGAGGTTAGTTAAGAGGGAACACAAGAATCGTGCAGGGAAGCAGGCACGTCCGCCTATGACATCACTCTCCATCGCCGTTATTGGGGCCGGCATCTCTGGTCTCTCAGCAGCCTGGCTTTTGTCGAAGCGCCATAAGGTTGTGCTCTACGAGGCAGGTGATTACGCAGGTGGTCACTCCAACACGATCGATGTGCCCGTGGCCGGTGGAACGTGCCCGGTGGACACAGGGTTTATTGTCTACAACCCGCCCAACTATCCCAACCTCTGTGCCCTATTTGATCATTTGAATGTGCCCACAAAGCCCGCGCCCATGACCTTTGCTGTGTCCATGGATGGCGGTGCGTATGAATATTCCGGCACCCGGCTGGGAGGCCTGTTTGGTCAGCCGTCAACCCTCCTCAACCTCAACCATTGGCGCATGCTGAAGGACATCTTGCGTTTCTTCAGAAATGCCCCGGCCGATGCGGAGCGTCTGCCCGTGGAGCACACGCTCGGCGCCTATCTCACCCAAGAAGGCTACAGCCCGAGCTTCGTGGAGCGGCATCTTATGCCCATGGCCGGGGCCATTTGGTCCGCGCCGGTGGATGAGATGATGCATTATCCGCTGCGCGCGTTTGTGAGGTTCTTCCACAATCACGGCCTCCTGAAAGTCACCAACCGGCCGCCCTGGCGAACGGTAGAAGGCGGCAGCCGGGAATATGTGCAACGGCTCTTGGCCGATGGTGCGTTTGAGGTGAGGCTGTCGGCTCCGGTGCGGTCCGTCTCGCGCACTCCAGGGGGCGCGACAGTGACAGATAAGGCGGGGCACGAGGCGCGCTTCGATCATGTGGTGCTGGCCTCCCATGCCGATCAGTCCCTTGCGATGCTCAGTGATGCAAGCGCTGAGGAGACCTCTTTGCTCCAGGCGTTCAGCTACACCGATAACCTGGCCGTGGTGCACTCTGATCCAAAGCTCATGCCCAGGCGCAAAGCTCTTTGGTCGTCCTGGAACTATATGGGCGGCCGCGAAGGCGCCGGGGCGCTCACCGTGAGCTACTGGATGAACGCCCTGCAGACGCTGGGCATTGAGCGCGATGTGTTTGTGACCCTCAACCCGGCAGAAGAGCCGGAAGAGGCCCACAAAATCGCGCAGTTTTCCTATCAACATCCGCTCTTCACGGCAGATGCGCTGAGAGCACAAGAAGCCCTCTGGTCGCTTCAAGGCCGGGCCAATACCTGGTTCTGCGGCAGCTATTTCGGTGCCGGGTTCCATGAAGACGGCCTCCAAAGCGGCCTCGCTGTGGCGGAGGACTTGGGCGGTCTTGAGCGCCCCTGGCAGGTCGAGGGTGCCTCGTCTCGCATCGTGCGGCACGAGCGCCCAGCTCCGCTGCTGGAGGCTGCTGAATGAGTGTCCCATCGGCAAAGCTCTGCCATGGCACCGTGGTGCACCGGCGCTACCGGCCCAAAGTCCATGGCCTCAGGTACAGGGTGTTTTCGCTGTTGGTGGATCTTGACGAGCTGGGAGCTCTTTCAGACCGGCTCAAACTGTTCTCCTTCAATCGGCGCAACCTTTTCAGCCTTCATGAGAAAGATCATGGCACCGGCGTACCCGGCGGCCTCAAGCGCACCATTTTAGAGAAGGTGAACGCGCGCTATGCGGAGATGGAGATCGAGCGGGTGGTTATGCTCTGTTTCCCGCGTGTGCTTGGCTATGTGTTCAACCCGCTCACCGTCTATTACTGCTATGACCCGGGCGATGCACTGAAAGCCCTGGTTTATGAGGTGAACAACACCTTTGGCGATCGACACCATTATGTGCTCGCCGTCGAGGGTCCTCGGAAGGGCACGCTTGCCCAAGCCTGCTCCAAGAAGATGTATGTCTCTCCCTTCAACGCGGTGGATGGTTCTTATGAATTCCATGTGAGCGCGCCCGGCGAGAACGTTGCTGTTGGCGTCAATCTGAGGGTGGACGGAGCGCCGGTGCTGAAAGCGTATCTGGCCGCGAAAACCGCTGAGCTGAGCGACCGGGCGCTGATGGCCACCTTTGTGCGCCTGCCGGCCATGACCTTCAAGGTGATCGCTGCAATCCACTGGGAAGCCTTTTTGCTCTGGGCAAAAGGGCTCAAAATCAAGAAGCGTCCAAGAGCGCTTCAGTCTTTCTCTCTCAAAAACAAGAGTACGTCGTAATATGTCTGATACCACTGCCGGCTTCGGCGCGCGCAAATCACCCGCGCGCGCTTCACTCCTGGAGCGCCAGATCGAAAAGATCGCACGCCGCATGCTGCCGGGGGGGCTCAGGGGCGAACTCACCGTTCTTTCCCCCAGCGGGCGCAAGCTCACAGTGGGCGAGGCCGGGCCTTGGCCCGCAGCTCAGCTCGATATTAAGAGCTGGAAGGTGATCGCGCGGGCCATTCAGCGCGGTGGAAACGGTTTTGCGGAAAGCTATATGCGCGGCGAAATCGAGACGGCGGACCTCACCAACCTGATCCGCTTCTTTGCGCGCAATAAGGCCGCTCTGGTGGCTGCGGGCGGCTCGCTGTTTCGTTCGCGGCGCATGGACCGGCTGGCGCATCTGCTGCGCAACAACTCGGTGGCCGGTAGCCGGCGCAACATCGCGGCGCACTATGATCTGGGTAATGGGTTCTATGACCTCTGGCTCGATGAGACCATGACATACTCATCAGCTCTGTTTGCCGGAGAAAACCGCACGCTGGCCGAGGCACAGCGCGCAAAGTATCAGACCATTCTTGAGGCGCTTGAGGTTTCTCAAGGCGCAGAAGTGCTGGAAGTTGGCTGCGGATGGGGCGGGTTCATCGATCATGCCCTGGAAGCGATGGATGTGCGTGTGAAAGCCATTACCGTTTCCAAGGAGCAGCATGCTTTTGCTGAGGAGCGCGTCGGTGCTCTGGCGCGTTCAGGCAATGCTGAGGTCTGCCTTGAAGACTATCGCCACACCTCCGGCACGTATGACGGTATCGTCTCCATTGAGATGATCGAGGCGGTGGGTGAGGCACATTGGCCCACTTATTTTAAAACTTTAAGCGAGCGTTTGAAACCGGGCGCCTCTGCGGTGGTGCAAGCCATCACTATTGCCCCGGAACAGTTTGAGGGCTACCGGCGCAAGGCCGATTTCGTGCAGCGCTACATTTTCCCAGGCGGCATGCTCCCAACGGTGCCCATTCTGAAAGACCAGGCCGAAAAGGCCGGACTTACGCCGGAAACCGTGGTGGAATTTGGCCCCGATTACGCTGAAACGCTTAAGCAGTGGCGGGTGGCGTTTGAGGCTCAGTGGCCCACAATTAAGGCTCAGGGCTTTGACGAGCGCTTCCGGAGAATGTGGCGCTACTACCTTTGCTACTGCGAGGCGGCGTTTACCGAAGGTTTAACATCAGTGGGGATTTACCGCTTTGCGAAAAAGCTAGGGTAATCCATGGGCGCAATCCAAGCGTATCTACCAGCGTTCGATCAACATTGGTGCTGAGACCATGCTGCAGAAAGTTGAGACTATACGCCACCGAATTCGCCCGGAATTCTTGTTGGCAGACTTCTTTGAAGGCAGATCAGAGGCCTGGGGCTTTTTTGAAAACACCATGGGTGTGGTCAAAAAGTCGTTCTTTGCGGAGATCACCGGCACCTGGAAAGGTGATGTGTTCGAGCTGGAAGAGCAATTCCAATATGCTGATGGGGCGACAGACGAACGTATCTGGCGTCTCAGCTACCGGGACAATGGCCACTTCATCGGGCTTTGCGATGATGTGGTGGGCCAGGCGGCTGGACAACCCATCGATAGTGGGTGCCACTTTGGCTACAAGTTCCGCCTGCCGGTGGGCAAGCGAATGATCGTGGTCACGTTCAGCGATCTCTTCCAGCTAATTGACGATCAAACCCTCTTGAACCGCGCAAAAGTCAGCAAATTCGGGCTGCCCCTTGGCCGGGTGACGGCTGCATTCAAGCGCTTGCCCGAGAGCGGATAAGCCTGATCACAGGACCCAGAACAGGCATTTTGCTGAAAATCTCGGTGCCGCTGTCCCAATAATCGATGTGGCGTATAACGTGGCCTTGCTCATTCAGGGCTACTTCGGTCAGCCCCACGATCTCTACCTTGCCAACAGGCTTGATTGTGCCGGTGAAGGTCCATTTTAGGACCCAGAGCCGGTCCGAGCCGATGATGTTGTGGACCTCGAACTTGAGCCCCTGCACGGTCTTAAACATATGCTCCAAGATGTGACGGAAGGCCGGTTTGGTGAAGGTGTGGTTGAAGGGATCGCGGAACTCCACGGTCTCACCGCAGAGATCCATCAGGCCGTCCACAGAGGCGGCGTCTGCGCTCTCAAGCGCTTTGGCGTAGGTGTCAATTGCTGCGCGGAGAGGCTCTGCTGTGCTCATGTTCGCGGCATGATGCGGCGCATGATCCAGAAATAGAGCCTATAAGGCAGGATCCGGAGCACCTTCAGAAGGGTCACCAATTGCCAGGGGAAGGCAATCTCGAACTTGGAGGACTGAAGGCCCGCCATGATGGCCTTCACGGCGTCGTCCACTTCCATCAGAAACGGCATCGGAAAGGTGTTGACGCTGGTCATGGGGGTTTTGACAAAGCCGGGGTTGATCACCTGGAGCGTGATGCCGTCGGCCTCCAGTTCCGGGCGCAGAGCCTCACAGAGGCTGATCAGAGCCGCTTTGGTGGGGGCATAGTACGCGCCCTTTGGCAGGCCCCGGTATCCGGCCACAGAGGAGACAATGGCAATGTGCCCGCTTTTGCGCGCCTTCATGGCAGGAAGGAGCGCGGCAAGGGCATGAGTGACGCCCAGGTAGTTCACTTCCATGGACTGCTCAGCGGCCTTCCCATCGAACGTGGCGGGGTCTGAGGGTTCCCAAACGCCCGCATTGAGGATGGCCAGATCTATGGGCCCATGGGCCTCTTGGGCAGCGGTCACGCTCGCCGCCACGGCTTCAGGGTCTGTCACATCAAGGGGCAGGGGATGCACATTGCCGTGGCGTTGGGTCAACGCGCTCAGCTTTTCCGCTGAGCGCGCAGAGGCGCTCACAGCCGCGCCGCCTCTTGCGATGCCGACGGCAAGTTTCGCGCCGATACCCGAACTGGCACCGGTGATCCATGCATGTTTCCACGAAGGCATGGGAAAGGTGTGTATCAGATCCCGATCACAGGTTGGAAGATGCGGGGCAGGATTCCTTTGAACTTGGCCGGCGTTTCACTGGCCACCAGACAGATGCAATCTTCGCCTGGATCGACGATGGGCTGATGGTCTTCGTGATCGTCCAGATCGGCGATATCGCCTGGGCCGAACGTACCGTGGTGGTCCGTGTAAGAGCCGGACAGAACCAAGGTGACCTCGCTGCCGCCGTGGCCATGCTCAGGCAACACCCGGCCAGCTTCAATCTTCAAAAGATAGAGCTTGCCTTCATCTTCAGCGCCAAGGTCAATGGTTTTCATGCCAACGCCTTTGGCAATACGCTTCCATTGGATTTCGCTGAAAGGAATGCCGAGAGCTTTGCGCACCTGTGAGGGCAAAATGCAGTCTTCTTCGTGCCTCTCAGACAGGGTCAGGGTCGGCGCCGCAGCGTCTGTGCGGGTTTCGGCTTCCAGACGCTCGAACATGTTGTTCATGCAACCGGCCGACAGGCTCACGGGTGCCTCGTCTTCCAAGACGGCGCTCCCTATGGCCTCGGCCCGCCGAACGCGAGCCCGGCAGCCGGAACACATGCTCAAGTGGGCTGAGACCACCAGAGCGATCGGGGCCGGCAATGCGCCGGCGGCATAAGCGACAACCGTCGCATCGTCCAAGTGATGATGAATACTCATTGGAGCTCCTCCAGAGATTTGGAGAGTTTTTGGTAGGCCAGCCGCATGCGCGACTTTACAGTTCCGAGAGGGACGCCCAGGTTCTGGGAGATTTCCTGCTGCGTCATGTCTTCCATAAATGCCATCGAGATGACCTGCTTCTGATCGACAGGCAGCCGTTCCACGGCAGCCTTCACCGTTTCGCTTTCCTGTGACGCCAGCACGACTTCGTCAGCACTGACGTCATCGCTTGGCTGTTCCAATTCCGTAATATCGGAGAACTGAACGCCTTTCAGCCTCCGTGCCCAATCAATTCTGCGGTTACGGGCAATGGTGAAAATCCACGTGGACACAGACCCTTTATCGAGCGTGTACATGTGGGCCTTTCGCCACACCGTAATCATCGTGTCCTGCGCCAGATCTTCGGCCAATTCGCTATCCGCCCCTTTGCGCATCATGAACCCTTTAATACGAGGGCCAAAATGTTCAAAGAGCGCGGCAAACGCCGATTTGTCCCGATTTTCAGCAACCAAACCCAGCAAATGCGCGAGATGCTGGTTACTCCCGGGGCCTGTTTCTGGCCGGCTAGGCCTTGTCATCCTCAGCGAAACCTCAAGCATGATGATCCCGTTTTGATTTGGACATTCGGTACACTTACGCCCAATCAGCCCGGGTGGATCATTGTGATAGCAAAAAAATGCGCGCTGTGTGCACTGAAGCGGAGCGACATATTTTCCAGTTGCAAATAATTCTTAACTGCATAAATTACAAGGCCAGGCTGCGGGCATCCCGCGGCCCGTTTGTGTCGCAGAACAATAAAAGGCGTCTCAGATGACCGTTGCTGCTCGAACTGCTGTTTTTGCTTGGTTTTTAGCCGTTTTTCTAGCGGCTCCCGGTCCAGCACAGGCCGATGACAAATTTAAGGTGGTGACCACGTTCACCGTGATTGCTGACATGGCCCAGAACGTGGCCGGTGATGCTGCTGAAGTTGTGTCCGTGACCCGGCCGGGCGCGGAGATCCATGGCTATCAGCCCACCCCGAAAGACCTGGTCAAAGCCTCGGACGCCGACCTCATCTTGTGGAACGGGCTCAACCTGGAACTCTGGTTTGAACAGTTCCTGCGTAACCTGGGCGACAAGCCGTCGGTTACCGTCAGCGAGGGGATTGATCCCATCGCCATTGCGGAAGGTGCCTATGAGGGCAAGGCCAACCCCCATGCCTGGATCGGGGCCGATGCGGCCATGGTCTATATCGACAATATCCGCGATGCCTTTGTGAAACATGACCCGGCTAATGCGGCCACCTACAAGGCCAATGCGGAAAGCTATAAGGCCAAGGTGCGCGTTACCTTGGAGCCTTTGCGCGAGAAGCTGGCGCGGATCCCCGAAGACCAGCGCTGGCTGGTGACCTGCGAGGGCGCGTTCAGCTATTTGGCCCGGGATTTCGGGCTGAAAGAGCTCTATCTGTGGCCCATGAACGCCGATGAGGTGGGCACGCCCCAGCAGGTGCGCAAGGTGATCGACGGGGTGCGTGACAACAAGATCCCCGTGGTGTTCTGCGAATCGACGGTCAACACGAGCCCCGCCAAACAGGTGGCCCGGGAGACCGGCGCGCGCTATGGTGGCGAGCTCTATGTGGATAGCCTCAGCGGGCCGGACGGGCCGGTGCCCACCTATCTGGACCTTCTGCGGGTGACCTCTGAAACCGTTGCAAATGGCCTGACGGCCTCCAATTGACCCATGCTTGCCCCCTACACCAACCCCGCCGAAACCACCCCCGTTTTCGCCCCTGAAGAAGAGGGCCTCAGCGCCAGCAACGTCACGGTGACCTACCGCAACGGGCATACGGCGCTGAAGGACGCCTCGTTCACCATCCCCAAAGGCACGGTGACGGCGCTCGTCGGCGTCAATGGGGCTGGCAAATCCACGCTCTTCCGCGCCATGATGGGCTTTGTGCCTGTGGCCGCCGGCGATATCCGCATTCTGGGTGGGTCCGTTGCAGAGGCGCTTAAAGCCAATCTGGTGGCCTATGTGCCCCAAGCTGAAGAGGTGGACTGGGCGTTCCCGGTTCTGGTGGAAGATGTGGTGATGATGGGGCGCTATGGGCATATGGGCTTTCTGCGCCGGCCCTCTGCCGCTGACCACAAAGCGGTGGAAGACGCGCTTTTGCGGGTGGGCATGAGCGATTATCGCACCCGGCAGATTGGCGAGCTCTCCGGCGGGCAGAGGAAACGCGTGTTCCTGGCCCGCGCCCTGGCTCAGGACGGGCAGGTGATCTTGCTGGATGAGCCGTTCACCGGGGTTGATGTGAAGACCGAAGAGCAGATCATTGCGCTCTTAAAAGAGCTGCGCGATGAGGGCCGGGTGATGCTGGTTTCCACCCACAACCTTGGCTCCGTGCCGGAATTCTGCGACCGCACAGTGCTGGTGAAGGGCACCATCCTCGCCTATGGGCCGACGGAGACCACGTTCACCCGGGACAATCTGGAGCTCGCGTTCGGCGGGGTCCTGCGCCACTTCACGCTGGGCGGGGAAGATCTGCACGATGATGACGATGCCCGCGAGGTGCGGATCATCACCGATGACGAGCGCCCGTTTGTGATTTATGGGGACCGGGATGAGAAGGACACGAAGTGAGGAGCGTGTTGAACGCTCCGAGCTATGGGCCCTCGCGTTCGCAAGGGCGCGGAGAGTTACCCCCTGCGTCCTTGCGCACGCGAGGACCTTATCGGCGGCACGAAAGATGTGAGCACTAGGCGATGCTCACCACCCTCGCCGAACCCTTCACCTACAGCTACATGACCAATGCCATGTGGGTCTCCGCCCTGGTCGGCGGGGTCTGTGCCTTTCTCTCCGCATACCTCATGCTGAAGGGCTGGTCGCTCATCGGCGATGCGCTGGCCCATTCTGTCGTCCCCGGGGTCGCCGGGGCCTACATGCTGGGCCTGCCCTTCGCCTTCGGGGCCTTCATCGCCGGCGGGCTCGCGGCGGGGGCCATGCTCTTCTTGTCCCAGCGCTCCGGGCTGAAGGTGGATGTGATCATCGGCATCATCTTCACCTCCTTTTTCGGCCTCGGCCTCTTCATGGTCTCGCTGAACCCGGTGGCCGTCTCGGTGCAGACCATCACCATGGGCAACATCCTGGCCATCACGCCGGAGGACACTCTCCAACTCGTTATCATCGGCGCGGTCTCGCTCACGGTGCTGCTGGCCAAATGGAAGGACCTCCTTACCGTTTTCTTCGATGAAAACCACGCCCGCTCCATCGGCCTCAGGCCGGATCTCCTGAAAGCGGTCTTCTTCGTCCTCCTGTCGGCCTCCGTGGTGGCGGCCATGCAGACTGTGGGGGCGTTTCTCGTCATCGCCATGGTGGTGACGCCGGGGGCCACGGCCTATCTCTTGTGCGACCGGTTTGAACGTCTGCTCATGGTCTCCGTGGCGCTGGGCGCCGGCACCAGCTTTGTTGGCGCGTACTTGAGTTATTTCCTGGACGGGGCCACTGGGGGCATAATTGTTGCGCTTCAGACCCTATTGTTCCTGGTGGCGTTCGTCTTCGCGCCCAAGCACGGACTGCTGGCGGCCAAGGCCAAGGCGCGAGCGGCCCTCAGGGCCGATGCATCACAGGGGAGTGCGCCATGACCATCGATGCGCTGCTGATGCCCTTCCAGTTCCCGTTCATGCAGAACGCCCTCTGGATCGCCCTTCTGATCGCCCCGCCCACGGCCTTGCTCTCCTGCTTCTTGGTGATGCGGGGCTGGGCATTGATGGGGGATGCGGTGAGCCATTCGATTTTGCCCGGCGTGGTGGTGGCCTATCTTGCCGGCATTCCGCTGATCATCGGGGCCTTCGCGGCGGGCATGGCGTGCGCGCTCGCCACCGGATATCTGGCCGAAAACAGCCGGGTGAAGCAGGACACGGTGATGGGCGTTGTCTTCTCCGGCATGTTTGCCATTGGCCTCATCTTATACGTGGCCTTCCCGTCAAACGCGCACCTGGACCATATCCTCTTCGGCACCATGCTGGGGGTGGGGGCGGAGGATTTGTGGACGGCGGGGCTCATCTCCGCTGGCGTCTCGGCGGTGATGATCGTGAAGTGGAAAGACTTCCTCCTCCACGCCTTCGACGCCGCCCAGGCCCAGGCCTCCGGCCTTCCAACCAGTTGGCTTCACTATGGCTTGTTGTCGATCCTATCGTTGACGGTGGTGGCGACGCTCTCGGCTGTGGGGCTGATCTTGGCGGTGGCCTTACTGGTGACGCCGGGGGCGATTGCGTTTTTGCTGGTGAGGAGTTTTGGCTGGATGCTGGTGGTGGCCGTGGTCGTGGGGGCGGCCTCGATGCTGGCCGGGGTCTACCTCAGCTTCCACCTGGACGCGGCGCCGGCGCCGACGATTGTGTTGGTGTTGACTGGGGTGTTTGTGGCGGCGTTTGTGCGGCGGGTTTGGGGGGCGAAGTGGGGGCGCTCCAGTCCCCGAACCTCATCATAATCCGGGCGAAGAGTTCACCGACCACGAGGCCGGCGCCGGCCCCGGCGAAGGTGAACGTGAGCGCAACGTCGACCTGACCGTCCCAGCCTGTGCCCAGGATCTGAAAACTAGCACCCGCCACCACGCCGCCGAGGAGACAGCTGCCAAGCGGGCAGACACGGCGCAGCAGCTTCGGTCTGTCTTGGAAGACGTGGGTGGCTGCGGGAAGGAAGATGAAGGTCACGATCCAAGACCCCGCCCAAAGCCCCATGAACGGCAGGAAGAAGAGGAAATGGAGAATGCCCTTCAGGGTGCCGTCGACGAAGAGGCCCGAGAGGGTCAGTCCGTAGGGGTAGAAGAGGAGAATACCCACCCAGCCGGCCACGAAGGTGAGGCCGAACGCGGAGGCCAGGGCCACCTTCTGGTTATGATTGATGCGCTTCGACAGGCTGCGTCCCCAGGCGTGTGTGTCTGGGGGTGTTTATACTCTGGGGTGTGGGGGAGATCTAGGGTTGGGTGTGGTGGGGTGGTGTTGATGTTGGCTGGGGCCACTCTCAACTTTTGCGTTGACGTGGCGGCGGGGCTGAGCAATGTGTTGGTGTTGACTGGGGTGTTTGTGGTGGCGTTTGTCAGGAGGGTTTGGGGGAGGTGATCTTCGCGGGACAAGCTTAAGCTCGCTTATTGCTACAATCAACGTTGACTGTTTTTCGAGCGAATCGATTTCTGGCGGTTAGCATTGATGGAATGCTTTGTAAGCTCGATGTAAAGGAGACTGGGAATGTCTGGAGACGATCATATTGACCAAAGAAGCTCGCAGCCAATCACCGTGGGGCAGAACCAAGGGCAGCAAAGTTCTGTTAAACCTGAAACAACTGGATCTGGCTCCAACAATCCACCGAAGCCCAAAAAGTGACCTTCAAGGTTTCAAGCCAATTTCGACCTGTTTGATGGTGTTTGCCGGGACGTACGTGAGTATGTGTCCATAGCTTTCATCCGTCGGTGAATGGACGGTGCGGCTCATCTGAGTGTCATATATTCCGGTAACGTACAAAGCGATGCCGTCGGAGTTCAGGGTAATTTTTCCAACGGGCGCGGTATCTGGGACGAGGTCAAACTTGCTTTCGAGAACTCGGCCATCGTCGACATGAACTTGGATGAAAGCCCAAGCTACCTTCTCTCTGAAGATGGAATCCCACGTCGAACTTTGATGGTCATCGCGATACACGCCCATACTGGACATTATTCTGCTTGCAATACTGACACCCCACTTTCGCCAAACGGCGGCAATGACCAGAGAACACAGAACCGTACAGACGCCGACAACCATGAGTCTTGCACCATCGGAGCTAACGTCGTTTTGGGTCGAAGGAAACCAGTTCGACCAGACGTCCACGATTCCCAGAAAGCATATCCGACCGATTAAGCCCATGGTGAGGACCTGCAAAACGAGATCCTCGGTGCTCGGCTTTTCGCTTCGCCCGATGGTGGACACCTTGTGGGCCAGATAACCGGAGACCAGAACTATCTGGAGTTCGTATGGAAGTGATAGAAGCTCATTCATCGAATTGAGAAACTTGGTTGCGCGTCATGTGGCGGAGCTCGGTCTAGAGGGAATTCCAGTGGGCCGGAGCCAATTACTTGTAGAGCCTAGCTTTCACCGAGCCTATTTCATAGATTCCAACTTAAAGTGCCATCTGAACGCGTGGTGAGTACTTGTCGATTATTCCCATTGAACACAATTCCTGAAGCGTGGCTCGCATAGACATCACGCATCTCTTGTGTTGCGTATTTTTTTGGCCCATCTGAAAATATGAACACAACCGGATTGCAAATATCAAATACGTCTTCGCAATAACCATTTTCACGTCCGTGATGAGATGCAATGAAAACGTTCACATCGTAGAGATTTCTGCAGAAATTTTCGTTTGACAGTAGTTTTATCCAACCCTCTGTTTCGACATCGCCTGGAATCAGTATTTTCGTCCCATTGCAATTGAGAAATGTAACCATGCTAAGGTTGTTAGTGTCACTGAAATCAGTTTGGTATGTATTCCAAAAGCTTGTCCAACTGATGCCAGGAAAGTCTGGTGGCGCCAATATCTCATGCGTGTAGCTGGTCATCATTGATAGAAGCTCTTCCATTGCCGCGCTAACAGGGCCTGTTTCGAGCTTCACGTCTCTTAACTGCTGGGCTGAAATAGTTGGGTTTTTGTGCAAGATTCCTACTGGCAAAATTGCTTGTAAACTAGGAAGGTC
>JBCDIP010000022.1:0-14116 GCA_038748855.1 Pseudomonadota bacterium | reverse complement strand
TTGGATGTGGCGGGCGGCACAGGTGATATCTCCTTCCGCATCGCCGATGAGGCAGGCCGCGGTACGCAGATCACCGTGTGCGACATCAACCCGGAAATGATCACTGAGGGGCGCAAGCGGGCCCGCAAACAGGCCTATGACAAGCAATGCAAGTTCGCCGTGGGCAATGCTGAGGCGCTGCCCTTTGAAGATGGCGAGTTTGACGCTTACACCATTGCCTTTGGTATCCGGAACGTCACGCACATCGATAAAGCGCTCCAAGAAGCCTTTCGGGTACTGAAGCCCGGTGGGAGGTTCTTGTGCCTGGAGTTCTCCAAAGTGGACATTCCAGGACTTGATGCGCTTTATGATGCCTATTCTTTCACGGCCGTGCCGGCGATTGGAAAAGTTGTGACCGGTGATGGCCAGCCTTACCGCTATTTGGTGGAATCCATCCGCAAGTTCCCTGACCAAGAGACCTTTGAGCGAATGATTGGGGCTGCCGGGTTCGACAACGTGAAACACCGCAATATGTCCGGCGGCATCGTGGCGCTGCATTCGGCCTGGAAGATTTGAGCGGACGCAAGAGTATGCTTGGGCCGATAACGCATATGTTCCGCCTGGCACGGGCCGGCCGGGTGATTGCCCGACACAAAGTGATCCCAGAGGACCATCTGGATGAGATGCCGGGCCCGGCACGCCTCGCCTACACCATAGGCGGCCTTGGCGGTGCACCGGAGACCAGCGGAAATCCGCTCGCCAGCGCGCTGACCGAGCTTGGCCCAACCTACATTAAGCTCGGCCAGTTTCTGGCCACACGCGCCGACATTGTGGGCACCAAGCGGGCAATCGAGCTTTCCGAGCTTCAAGACAAGATGGCGCCATTTGATCACACCATAGCGCTGAAAGAGATTGATGCGACCTTAGGCGCGCCCTGGACCACCATGTTCAGCGAGATCAGCCCGCCGGTCGCCGCCGCGTCTATAGCCCAGGTGCACAAGGCCACGACAACCGAGGGCCAGAAGGTTGCGGTAAAGGTGCTGAGACCCGGCATTGAGCGCAAGTTCGCCAGCGAGCTGGAGAGCTTCTTCTTTGCAGCGCGCATGGGCGAGCGCTTCAGCGCCGAAGCCAGGCGCCTGCGTCCGGTAGCAGCGGTGCAGACCTTGGCCGACTCCGTGAAGATCGAGATGGATTTGCGCATGGAAGCTGCTGCCATCTCCGAGATGGCCCAGAACACGACTGAGGATCCCGGCTTCCGCGTGCCCAGCGTTGACTGGGCCCGCACCGGCCGCAGGGTTTTGACCCTGGAATGGATCGACGGGGTGCCCGTCTCCGATGTCGCGGCAGTAAAAGCAGCCGGTCATCGGCTCGACACTCTGGGCGACACGGTCATTCAGAGCTTCTTGCGGCATGCCATCCGTGATGGCGTCTTCCACGCCGATATGCACCAGGGCAATCTCTTCGTTGAAGACGACGGGACGCTTGTTGCCGTGGACTATGGCATTATCGGCCGCCTCAGCCCTAAGGACAGAATGTTCCTGGCGGAGATCCTCTACGGCTTCATCACCCGCAACTATGACCGGGTCTCCCAAGTGCATTTCGATGCAGGCTACGTGCCGGCGCACCAGGATGTGGCCACGTTCTCGCAGGCCCTGCGCTCCATAGGCGAGCCTCTTATGGACCGTAATGCCGATGAGATCTCTATGGCCAAGCTTCTCGGCCAGCTGTTCCAGGTCACCGAGCAGTTTGATATGCAGACCCAGCCGCAGCTCCTGCTGTTGCAGAAAACCATGGTGGTGGTGGAGGGGGTGGCGCGTACGCTGAACCCCAAGCTCAACATGTGGGAGGCAGCTGAACCCGTTGTCCGCCAATGGATTGAGGCCAAGCTGGGCCCTGAAGGCCGAATGCAGGATGCCGCCGAAGGCGCCCTGATGTTGGGCAAGGTGATGGGGGACTTGCCCGAAGTGCTGGCAGAAGCGGGCCGCACCGCCCATATGTTGGGGGAAATGGCCTCGCAAGGGGGCCTGCGCCTGGACCAGGAAACCACAGAGGCTCTGGCGGCGGCCCAGGCCAAGCACAATTGGCCCACCCGGGCGGCGCTCTGGATTGGTGCGGCCGCATTGGCCATAATTGCTCTGAACCTCGCCTGGTGAGGGCCACCTGTGCCATGGTTCGGAGCGGTGTAGTTTGGAGTTGAGCCAGATGCTGGCAGGAAAACGCATATTGCTGATCGTCGGGGGCGGGATTGCCGCCTACAAGTGCCTGGAGCTGATACGCCGCTTGCGCGAACGCGAAGCCTCGGTGCGGGTGATCATGACCGAGGCGGCTAAGCAGTTCGTGACCCCGCTCTCGCTGGCAAGCCTGTCGGGCGACAAAGTCTACGATGATATGTTCGACCTGACGGACGAAACAGAGATCGGCCACATCCAGTTGTCGCGGGATGCAGACATTCTGATGGTGGCGCCGGCCACTGCGGACCTTATGGCCAAGATGGCGTCGGGCCAATGCAGCGATCTTGCCACCACGTGCCTTCTGGCCACGGATAAGCCGGTGATGATGGCGCCGGCCATGAATGTACGCATGTGGGACCATGCGGCCACCAGGCGCAATCTCGCCACCTTGCGGGCAGATGGGGTGCATGTGGTGGGCCCCAATGAGGGCGATATGGCGTGCGGCGAATATGGCCCCGGCCGCATGGCCGAGCCTCAAGAGATTGCCGATGCACTGAGCGATGTGCTGGGCAGCCCGTTGGCTGATCTTGAAGGCCCGCGCCTTAAAGGCAAGACCATCCTGATCACCGCGGGCCCCACGCACGAGCCGATTGATCCGGTGCGCTATATTGCCAACCGCTCGTCGGGCAAGCAGGGCTATGCCATTGGCGCGGAGGCCGCCAGGCTGGGCGCGCGGGTGATTATCATCTCCGGGCCTACCCGTCTGATGCCTCCACCAGGGGCGGAAGTCATCCCTGTGGAAACCGCTGAAGAGATGCTTCAGGCGGTGAAAGATGAGCTGCCTGTAGATGTGGGGATCTTCGCAGCGGCCGTTGCCGACTGGCGCACCGCCTCTCAGGCCGATCAGAAGATGAAGAAGGATGGGTCCGGGAAGATCCCCTCTCTGGAGTTGACGGAGAACCCTGACATTTTGGCCACCATTGCCAAATCCAAAAAAGATCGCCCGGGCCTCGTCATCGGCTTTGCTGCAGAAACAGAGAATGTGATCGAGAACGCGCAGAAGAAGCTTGAGAAGAAAGGCTGCGACTGGGTGGTGGCAAACGATGTGTCGCCCGACACGGGCGTTATGGGCGGCGATGAGAATACGGTGCATTTGGTGACCTCCAATGGTGTTGAAGACTGGCCGCTGATGGATAAATCAGAGGTTGCAGCCCGGTTGATGGAACGGGTGTGTGACGAGTTGGCCGAAGGCGTTTGGACCTGAATGAGCGCGGGCGTGAACATTCAGGTGATGCGCTTGGCCCATGGGGCCGACCTGCCGTTGCCCACATACGAAAGCGCAAGCGCCGCCGGAATGGATCTGAGAGCCGCAGTGAGCGAGCGGATGAGGCTCGCCCCAGGCGCGCGCGCCTTGGTGCCCACGGGCCTCGCCATTGCCTTGCCTGAAGGATTTGAGGCCCAGGTTCGGCCGCGCTCAGGCCTTGCCTTGAAGCAGGGGGTAACCTGTCTCAACACGCCCGGCACGATCGATGCGGATTACCGCGGCGAGGTTGGTGTCATTCTGATCAATCATGGCGCCGAGCCATTTGAGATTGAGCGTGGTGACCGCATCGCCCAACTCGTCATTGCGCCGGTGACTCAAGGCGCATGGGTTGAAGTTGAAACCCTGGACGAGACCTCGCGCGGCAGCGGCGGGTTCGGCTCTTCAGGCAAGAGGTGAGCCATGGCGTTCAGCGACGACGAGCTTGAGCGCTACGCCCGCCAT
Organism: Pseudomonadota bacterium; assembly: GCA_038748855.1. GTDB lineage: Bacteria > Pseudomonadota > Alphaproteobacteria > Rhizobiales > CAJQND01 > JAAEUE01. The sequence continues at coordinate 10,201 of JBCDIP010000022.1, read as the reverse complement.
ATCATCCTTCACGAGGTAGGCGGCCCAGGGCAGCAGAAGCTCAAGGCGGCCAAAGCTCTGGTGATCGGCGCTGGCGGGCTTGGATCGCCTGTGGTGCTCTACCTCGCCGCAGCCGGTGTCGGCACCATCGGCATCGTAGATGATGATGTGGTCTCGCTCTCAAACCTCCAGCGCCAGATTGCCCATCTGACCGAAAGCGTTGGGCTTGCCAAAACAAAGAGCGCACACCAGACCATCGCCGGGATCAACCCCAACATTGAGGTGGTGGAACATACCCTTCGCCTGACGGAGGAGAACGCGGCAGAGATCATCTCCGCCTACGACATCGTCGCCGATGGCTGCGATAACTTTGAGACCCGCTTCCTTGTGTCCGATGCGTGTTTCCACGCCAAGATCCCGCTGGTGTCAGCCGCTATCGGTCAGTTTGATGGTCAGATCTCAACGTTCAAGCCCTACGACACGACAGAAGACGGTACACCGCTTCCCACATACCGTTGCCTCCACGCCGAGGCGCCCGCACCGGGCACGGTGCCCTCATGCGCAGAGGCGGGTGTCTTGGGCGTGACAGCCGGCGTGGTCGGAACACTTCAGGCCACTGAGGTGATCAAGGAGATCATCGGCATCGGCGACAGCCTCGCGGGCCGGCTCCTGATGTATGATGGCCTTGCCACGTCGTTCTACGAATTGAAGTTGGCGTGGAACCCAAACAATCCGCTGAATGGAAATAGCTAGAGTCCGCTCCTCTGCCAAAGCAGGGATGCGGAAATTCTACTGGATCTCAGCGGCCCCGCGGCGCATGGCTTCGGTCATCCGGCGATAAGCCGCATCCCACGCCAGGCGTGCCTCTCGGTCAAGCACATGACCGAGGCCGCTTTCGATGGTGGATATGAGAGCCTGATGCACGGCCGCATAGTGATGGTCTTCCACACCCACCGACGCATGTCGCCGGCCCAGTTCTTCCAACATGGGCTCGTGGGCATCCAGATCCCCAATGTTCTGAACCATCAGACCAAAGGTCTCCATGAACTTTATGCGCTGCTCCGCCATATCGGTCTCAGCAAACAGGGCATGGGCACTGGCATCAATGGTGAACAAACGCCGGTAGAACATCTGGATGGCCGTATCGCCCATCAAAACGATGGACTGCCAACTTTGATTAACGTGCTCAACCTGTTCAGGGGTCATCTCGCGGTGTCCCGTTGCCTGCCATCCGAATTGTATGAATCTGTGCCCGGTTCAGACAATTCCATAAGCCGCCCTGCGCCGCAAGGTATGACTTAACCAGGAACCACAAGCAAAACCATGGTCGCCGTGCCCCAGACCACAAGCTGGAAGTGATTGTTCTGTGCCCACTCGTGACAGTACCAATAACTGAAGTGATTGCCGCCAATGAGAAAGCTGGCCCAGACGCCGGTGAAAGCGATTACGCCCACAAGTGCGGCCACACGCGCGCTCTCAACATCGGCCATTCCAAAGATGGCCAGCGCCAGCCAGCCAGCCCCCACCCATAACAGGAGCGATGCTAAGAGCTCAGCCAGAACAATGACACGGAACAGTGCTGTTTGAAGCGCAGGGTTGGTTATGCGCCGGTGAGCCACCAACGCATAGTGCTCCGGGTACATTTCCGCCATCCGCTCCATCTCCAGCACCATTGTGGTGAAGGTGCGGTTCATGATCGGATGTTGGATATTGTCTTTCACGCCCAACGACATCCAGCCGGCCAGGCAGGCCGTGACAAACATCTGGGCGATCAATGTGGCAAGGTCCATATCAAGCACTCCGTTTGGGCGGATCGGTTTTGGCAATTTCGTCCATCAGACGGGTAAAGCCAGCAATGACGCTAGCGATCTCGCGCTCACCGTTTTCAGCACTGGCGGCGGAGGCATCGCCCACCACACCGGCCTTATTAAGGTCTTCGGCCAGCCAGGCAATGTTGGCATCGCTGGAGTGAAGGCCCAGATGCTCATGCTTTGCCTTAAACGCCAGCTGGCGGCTGTCAAAGTCTTCCGCCTTGCTCATGTCCACCAGATCAGGCCGCATAGCCAGCATCAGAGACGTCTCGGCATTGCCGCCATGGACATCGGTGATCACCTCGCCATACTCATAGATGCTCTGCCAGTTGCTGAGCCGGCCAAAGCTGGTGGTGACGGCCAGCATGCCATGGTGCTCTCTGAGCTCACGGGCAGCAATGTCCATGGGCGCTACGTTGCCGCCATGGCTGGTGATCATCACGATCTTGCGGACCCCAGCGCGAGCGATGCTCTCACCGATCTGCAGCCAGCCTTTGATCGTGGTCTCCCAGTCAAGCGTTAGGGTGCCCGGGAAGTTCACATGCTCGTTGGACTTGCAGACCTGCTGGACGGGCAGGATGGTGACGGGGCTGTCTTTAGGCAACTCGGCAGCACAGCGTTCTATGAGCCCTTCGGCGATAAAGGCATCGACACCTATGGGCAGGTGCGGCCCGTGCTGTTCCACCGCCGCCAGGGGGAGCACGGCGATCCAATCGGCCGCCTCTGCACCGAACTGTGTGGTGGGCATTTCGCGCCAGAAACGCTTCGGGGGCATGTCAGCTCTCCTCCTTGGCCGCCAGGGCTTCAATCTCCACCACGAACTCCGGCCGGGTGAAGCCGGAGACGATCATCAAGGTGGAGGCCGGCGTGTGGCCGGCTCCCGCCAGATAGGCATCGCGGGCCGCCATATAGCCCGCCATGTGCTCGCGGCCCGTCACATAGGCATTGAGCCGCATGATGTTCCCCCGGCCCAAACCCGCCTCACCCAGGATCGCGTCGATGCTGGCGAAACACACGCCTGCCTGCGCCTCGGAACCCTCCGGTATGGTGCCGTCAGCCATAATCCCCAGCTGGCCGGATGTGACCACCAGGTGACTGGCCCTTACGCTGATCCCATGCGCATAGTTGGCAAACGGCGGATGGATGCTGTCGGGGCTGAGCACTTTCATGAGGCTGCCTTCATAAGTCCTGGATAGTCGTAATCGCCCTTGGGGTCATAGGCATAGTCTGGATTGTCCCAGCCAATCATCTTTCCCGGGTTCATCAGCCCCTTCGGATCAGCCTTGCGCTTCAAGGCCAGGCGCTTGGGACAGGGGCCGGTGTAATTGCCTTCTTCATAGGTGTAGGCATGGGGATTGTAACAAACGCAGCCCATCGCCTCCAATTCCTCGACCACCTGATCCAGCCGCGCCTTGGTGGTGTAGCGGTACATGGGCAGGAACGAGGCATAGACCCGCGAGCCGGTGCGCGTGAACTCCACATGCCCGATGATCTCGCCCGCATAGTCTGAGGCGATCTTCTCCAGAGCCGTCAGCGGGTCGGCTGCCGGCGTGCCCACTTGCAGATAGGTCATCTGTTCATCTGCCTTAAGCGCCCGGAACGTGGTGTGGTTCCAGGTGAGGTGATGAAGATGGGGCAGGCCTTTCTTGTCTTCAGCGCTTGCCGTATCGGAGCGATAGGCCAGGGCGCCGCCGGCCGCTTCAAGCTCGCGCATCACCGGCCCCACCGCATTAGGGGCGGCGATGACGCAAAGGACGTGATCACCTTCACTCAAGAATTTGCGGTAGCGCTTAAAATAGGTGTAGGGCGCGGGTGCCTCAACCGCCCCCAGTTCTTTGAGCAATAAGCCTTGATGATGGGCAAGGCTCCAGCCGCCCTTCAGCATCTCCATCCAGTCGCCAAAGGTGAAGATCATCTCAACCCACTTTTGCGCTGGTGCGACGGCCATCTCAATCTGTGTGATCACACCGTTGCAGCCATAGGAGTGGAGCACCGTTTGAACATCTTCGCCAACAAGATCCAACCGCTGGGGTTCCGCCTCAAGGGTCAAGACGCGCACGCCCAAGACGTTGCCCGGCTCGCGCAACATGCCCCAGTGAATGGAGCCAACACCCCCTGAGCCACCAGCGAGGAAGCCCCCAATGGTTGCCGTTTCCAGGGTTGACGGATGCATGCGCAGTTCCTGGTCGGAGCGTTCGCGGAGCTCGTCTTGCAGCGCGCCCATCATGGCGCCGGGCTGGACGCGTACCGTGCCGTCACCAATTTCGATGATGGCATTGAGCGCCGTCATATCGAGCACAATGCCGCCGGCGAGCGGCATGGCCTGCGCATAGTTGCCCGTTCCCCCGCCCCGCGGGGTGACCGGGATATCCAGGGCGTAGCAAGCCGCCAGCACTGTTGCCACCTCATCCTCGGTGCGCGGAGAGATCACAGCTTCTGCAGTGACGTGGTCTAGCTTCTCTTTCAAAACGGGGGAGTACCAGAAAAAGTCACGGCTTTTGGCCTTCACCAGGCGTTCTGCAGTGAGTACCGGAATATCACCTATCCGGTCGAGCAGTTCGGAGATTTGGGTCACAGCTTCATTCCTTCCAAATCATCAAGTTCAGCAAAATCGGGTAGCGCCGCGGACACAGGTTTGCCACCTCGCACAATCACATAAGGCGGCGCGGACCGTGACACGAACTCAGGCCAGGTGCGCGCCTCAAATATCATGAAGTCGGCGGGCTGCCCCACTGCCAAACGACCTTGATGGTCCAAACCCATCAGAGCTGCGGGCGTGGCTGTCACCGCTGCCGCCCAGCCCTCAAATGGATGGTCTAGATGCATCATGCGCACCGCTTCCCGGAAGAGCTGTGGCAGGTCAAGATCCCCGTAGGCATGGTAGCCATCGCGCACATTGTCTGAGGCGAGCGCCACTGGAATGCCGCGCTTGCGCATCTCATGCACCGGTGCAATGCCTCGCTGGCGCGGCGTGCGTCCGGCGTGGCGGTCCATCAAGTAGCCATTGCACAGGGGCAGTGAGACGACACCTATGCCCGCTTCCACCACCCGGTCCAACGTGGCATCGACCACGTCATCGGGCTGGACCGACAGGGCGCAGCAATGGCCCGCGAGCACCGGGCGTTCGAACCCATGGCGCAACGCGGCCCTCGCCACAGCATCAAGCCCGCGCGAGGCCGGGTCGAGGTTTTCATCTACGTGAAAGTCGAGCTCAACACCGTGGCGGGCGGCCACCGTGAAGACATCATCAAGCGCGGCATCAAACTCGCCGCTGGGCGGAATAAAGATGCTGAGCACGCCGGACGCAGGCTGGGCTGCCGCGGATGCAGCCAGTTTGTCGAACCAGTCCACTTCGGAGTAAATGCCGGTGAAGGGACAGAGCTGCAGCTCAATCCGTCCGCGCCAGTCCCCGGCCAGCTCGCACAAGACGCCAAAGTTCCTATCAAACGTGTCAGCACCCACATCAACATGGCTGCGCACAGCTGCCGTGCCATGGGCGAAAGCGGACTTCAACGCAAACTCTGCACGGCGGCGGACATCCTCAGCATTCTGATAGGTCTCATGATCTGCGCTTGCGCTCTGGGACGCGCCATCAAAGGTGCCGTCTGGATTGGGAGAGCGGTGCACCACCAATCCCTTGTCGAGATGGGTGTGACAGTCCACGGTCAAGGGCCACACGATGGCTTGAGCAAGATCTGGACCGCGCGGCAGATCCGCCCGCGCGCCCTGAGGTCCAAGCCAATCCACCTTGCCGTTCGATACGAGCATATCGATGGCTCGCAAGCCTTCCGTGCTCGCAAGACGGATGTTGCGCAAGCTGTAGGTGCCGCTTTCAAGTTGTGCCGAAAAATTTCGAGCCACACGTCATCTCCGAAGGAGTTGGAACGGTGGCCCTGTTTAAACCCTATCGCCAGTGGGTGCCGGGACCATGACGCAGCCTAAGGAGCGTGTCAAGTTTCGCGCGCCGCACTCACGTGATTACAGCAATCGGCTCGCCCACCGCGTCTGACCGAAGGGTCAAACCTAGGCCTGGGGCTTCGGCAGCCGAGATCAATCCGTCCATACGCTCCGGATAGCCATCAGCCGTCAGGGCGTCCACATAGTCCGTCAAATCAGTGTAGCAGAGACGGTACTTTGGATCGGTACTGGCAGCAAAGTGGAGCAGCGACGACGAAACGATCTGGCTGCCCCAGGCGTCATCCGGCACGACGGTGATGCCTAAATCCAAGGCCAGGTCACGCATCTTGCGGGCCTTGGTGAGACCGCCCACGCGGGCGATCTTGATGGCCACGATATCCATTGCGCCGGCCTGATAGCCGCGGATGAGATCTTGTGGGGTTTCGATCAACTCATCCAGCTTCACCGGTAACGCGCACTGCCGGCGGAAGGCGATGCACTCCTCCCAGGTGCGGCAGGGCTGCTCAATGATAACCGGCAGATCTTTGAGGGCGTTGGCTGCACGGATGGCATCGGTAAGCGTCCAGTTTGTGTTGGCGTCCACCAGGATCGTTTCGTCCGGCTGCTTTATCTCGGCCACTGCTTCGATCTGTGCGATCTCATCATCAATGGTGCGTACCGCCGCTTTGCCGGGTTTAAGCTGGAAGTGCTTAAACCCGTTCTGACGGGCCTCCAGACAGCAGGCCACAATGTCTTCAGGTCTCGCCTGCTTGTGGGGCGGGAAATAGACCGAGCGGTAGAGCGGGCCCTCCCCATCATACCGTCCGCCCAACAGATCACATCAGGGCCGGCACGTGGCCTGACCCATAATGTCCCAGAGCGCCATATCCAGCGGCGCTTTCACATAGAGGTCATCGCGGAAGACCTTGTCCCAATGGCGGTTGAGGCGTTCGGCGTGAAACGGGTCTTCTCCGATCAAATGCCGGGCAAGCAGAGGAATGCCCGCGGCTGCGCCTTCTGCAAACCCTCGCATATAGTGCGTGCCGATGGTGCAGACTTCCCCAAGTCCGGTAAAGCCTGCATCGGTCTCCACCGCCACGATGATGCCGGGGTAATCCTGAAAGGTGCCGAAGTCGTCTTTGATGGCCGTCATCGGCTTGGCCGGCAGCGGCACCTGGTAAACGCAGATCTTCGTGATGTTCATGGCCCGGCTCCCGGCGAATTAACGTTTTGCAAAGCACGGTAGCACAGGGGGAGAAAACCAAGCGACTGCCGGAGCAGGTGCGCTGAAGAAACGCTCCTCAAGCGCGCCTGCCCCGCCCAGGTTCAGCCCACCCTAGAACTCAAGATAGATCGACGGTCCCCCATAGTAGGGGTCGTAGTAGGGGTCATAGTAGCGTCGTCTCCTCCGCCAGCGGCGGCGGCGCCATCTGCGGCTGCGACGACGGCCATGACGTCTCCTGCGCCGGCGCCAGCGTCTGCTTCTGCGACGGCCATGATGGGCCTCGGCCTCATCGGAAAAGCCAACGCCTGCGGCAACGACGGCCACAGTGGCCACACCGCCCAGCAAGAGCGCGCGCCTTAATCCATCTGTCGCGCCACGGTCCTTATCTGTCTGAAGCATTGCAGCGGACTGTCTCCAGCTCCGGATCCGGTCCAACAGCGTTTTTTGCGCCTTTATCATTTTCTACCTGTCCTTTCTTCGCCCTGAAGTCAGGCTAGCTCGGCTCCAGGCGCCGCGTGTTGATTTGAATCAAGCGTAACTCTCTATTTTTTATACCAAAATAGGAAGAGATTATGTCTCGATCTGCCCGCTCAGTTGAACCGATCCCACAGGCCGTCCAGGTCGCCTTGAACCGTTCCCTTCTGGCATTGCTTGGTGGCAATTGGGGTGTCGTTGCCAGGCTCGTAAATGTCGAGGTAGCCTTCAGGCGGGCTCTCGCCGCCTTTTTGAATGCTGCGGCCCACGTCATAGAGATAGCCTTTGTTGCGGAATCCGAGCCTGGCCCAGATCGCGTTGCCCACGCCGTTCCAAGGCGTGTAGACCACCTCGCTTTGCGTGCGCTGGAGGCTCAGCTCGGGCGGCTGGCCCGGTTTGCCGTACTGATAGAGATATTGCTTGTCCGGCAGATCGCAGATGGTCACCAGGCGGCTGGAGCCCTCAATTTTGCAATGAAACAGAACCTCGCCCCCAAAGGGTGCGCAGTTGGGTGCAGCTTGGAGCAATGAAGCGCTGAAGATGAGCGCGCTTAGAGCGATGAGAATACGCAATGGAACCTCCTTGCTAGTGTTTGTTGAGGCGGAAAGCCCTCAAAGCTCAACCAGCCGTTCTTCGATGGGCTTTGATTGCACGATGGATGAGTTGGTTGCGCCGAACGGGACAATCCGGTCAATCACCGATTCCATCTCCGTCACGTCGCGCACGTGCGCCCGCGCCACAAAGCAATCCTCGCCGGAAACCCTGTCGCAGGCAACAATCTGGGGCGTAGCGCGGATCGCCTCGATCATGTTCTGCATCTCGCCAGGCAAAGGCCGCGCCCGGATAAGCAGGGTAAGGCCGTAGCCCAGACGCGCCGGATCTATGCGCGCGCCGTACCCGGTGATGATGCCCACATCCTCCAGGCGCCTTACGCGATCGGCAACGCTGGGGGCGGAAAGCCCAACACGGCGGGCCAGCTCAGCACGGGGAATGCGCGCATCTTTGCAGAGCTCCCCCAGGATCGCTGCGTCTATCCGGTCTAAAGCGGTTTTTTCAGATCGAAGGTTTTCATCGTTATTTTCCTTCGAAGCGTGATCATTAATCAGATTCTGATTTCTCATTATTCATATCTAACCTCCATTTTTCCTTCTATCATTAAAACATGACCAAGCAAACCACTGCCAACACTGGCGCTCTATCGCGGGTCGCCCAGGCCGTTCCACCTCATGCGTGGTTCGGCGTGTCGGCGGTGTTTCACTATCTCGGACCTGCGTTTGCGGTGCTGCTGTTTCCGGTAATCGGTGTCCTGGGCGTTGCTTGGTTTCGGATTGCATCGGCCGCCCTGGTGTTTGCTCCTCTCACCCGGCCCTGGCGCACATTTAAGAACGCGACGGCGCGCGAGCGTATTCTGCTGCTCGCCTTGGGGGCCTGCCTGGCGGTTATGAACAGTGCCTTTTACCTTGCGCTTGATCGGTTGCCGATCGCGCTGGTGGCGGCAATCGAGTTTGTGGGCACCATCGGCATCGCCTTATGGGGCTTGCGCACAGGGCGCAACGCAGTGGCTTTCGTGCTCGCCATCACCGGCGTGATGTTATTGATCGATGTGCCGTCCTTGTTCTCAGGCGATGGGCCGGCATTGACAGCTGATCTGATCGGCCTTGCCTGGGCCGTGCTGAACGGCGCGTTGTTCGTGCTCTACATCATCCTCGGGCACAAGATTTCACAAGACGGCGCCTCCGGTGGGGTGGAGCGGCTGGGGGCGGCGATGACCGCAGCCTTCCTGTTCGTCATGCCGATCGGGTTCCTGCAGGCACTCGAGGCATTTGGAGCACCCCTGCTCGTGCTGGCCGGGATCGGCGTGGGCATCTGCTCATCCGTCATCCCTTATGTGTGCGACCAGCTCGCCATGTCGCGCCTGCCGCGCGCTAGCTTTGCTCTGTTGCTGGCGCTCCTGCCGGCAACAGCGACGATCATCGGCGTGATCGTGTTGCGGCAGATCCCCTCGTTGGTGGACTGCCTGGGCGTTGTAATGGTGATGGCCGGGGTGGCCGTCCACAAGCCTCCGGAGACTTAAGGCAAACTCTACTCGCCCAAACCGTCCCAGAAAGCTTTGGCCTTGGAGAAGAAGCCCTCAGACTGGGGCGAGTTGTTGCGCGATTCGGCGGCGAACTCTTCCAGCAGCTCCTTTTGACGACGGGACAGATTGACCGGCGTTTCCACCGACACCTGAATATGCAGATCACCCTGCTGCTTGGAGCGCAGCACCGGCATGCCCTTTGTCTTCAGGCGGAACTGCTTGCCCGTCTGAGTGCCGTCCGGGATCGTGACGCGGACCTTTTTGCCGTCAATTGTTGGCACCTCAATCTCGCCGCCCATCGCCGCCGTGGTCATGGCGATGGGCACTCTACAGAAGAGATCGGCACCATCGCGCTGGAAGAAATCGTGGGGCCGGATGGAGACGAAAATATAAAGATCGCCCGAGGGGCCGCCGCGCACGCCCGCCTCGCCTTCGCCGGAAAGCCGGATGCGGGTGCCGTCCTCAACGCCGGCCGGAATGTTCACCGACAAGGTGCGGTCCTTGGTGACCCGGCCTTGGCCGGAACAGTCTGCACACGGGTCAGCGATAATCTGGCCGCGGCCGTGACAGGCCGGACAGGTGCGCTGAATGGTGAAGAAACCCTGCTGGGCTCTGACTTGGCCTGAGCCACCGCAAGTGGGACAGGAGGTTGGGCTGGAGCCCGGCTTGGCGCCGGAACCGTCGCACACATCGCACTTCACGCTGGTGGGCACGCGGATCTGCGCCGTCTTACCCTCG
>JBCDIP010000021.1:0-14395 GCA_038748855.1 Pseudomonadota bacterium | reverse complement strand
CAACTTGCCGCGAAGATCCCAAAGGGCCGTGTCGAGCCCGGCCATGGCCCGGCGCAGGTAAGAGCCTGGAAACTTGTGCTCACGTTCAGTGATAATGTCGAGCAGGTCATCGAAATCCAGAGCATCTGCCCCTAACGCATAAGGCGCCACCTGGCGGTGGAAGACCTGACAGGTGATGTCCGAGTGGTAGGTGGAGACCTGGCCCCAGCCTTGGGCGCCTGTGTCCGATGTGGCCCTGACAAAGCCCACATCCTGAGTGCAGAATGTCTCCAGCTTGGCGATCTTCATGGGTCAGTAGAGCCTTCCACCGTTGGGCAGGGTTTGATCTGGCGCAATCATCACCACATCGCCTTCAGCGTCAGGCATGCCCAAGGTCAAGACTTCAGACATGAACTTGCCGATTTGGCGCGGCGGAAAATTGACCACGGCACAGACCTGGCGGCCCATAACACTCTCCACCGTGTAGTGCTTGGTGATTTGGGCGGAGGTTTTCTTCACACCGATCTCCTCGCCGAAATCGATCCACAGCTTGATCGCGGGAACACGCGCTTCAGGATAGGGCTGAGCATCGATTACGGTGCCCACGCGAATGTCTACTTTGAGGAAATCATCAAAGGTGATTTCCGCTGGCTTGGTATCTGCTGTCATGGAAGTTCCCGAGTTCTCAAGGGGCGGACGCTTGTGTGTCGGACGCCCCGGGCCGCCCGCCCCGGTTGCGCCAGAAAGCTCTGGCGAATTGGTAGACCGCGGTCCCCACCGCCACAGGTGTACCGGAGCGCTCCAGGAGGCTTTCGCCCTGCCTCAAGCGCCGGTCCAATTCGGCCATGGTCTTGGAGAGGCCGGCATCATCTTCATCTAACCAGGTCTGGAAGACGCGGGCATATACATAGGCCAGCCCGCCGGTTTTCAGAAACGCCTGCATGCCACTGTCTTCAATACCGGCGCCGGCCAGCATCCAGGTCTGAGACCGCATAGCCGCACCGGCGGTAACGGCCAGGTCCTGGGGATTGCCGCGCATCCCGCGGGCGATGTTGCGCAAGGCGCTCTTGTGGGGCTCCAAAAGCTCGAGCCGCAGCATGATCACATCGAACAGGCGATCGCGGGGCAAGTCGTCCGGGTCGCCATCGGTTTCAATCTTCTTCAGGAGCTCTGCATCCGTGCGCGCCATAAAGGCCGCCAGGATATCGGCTTTGGAGGCAAAGTCCTCTGCCATGTCTGCGAGAGACAAGCCAGCTGCATTGGCGATGGAAGATAGCCTGACATCGCGCCAGTCCAACTCTTCGGCCAGGGTCAGTGCGGCGTTGATGATTTTGTCTTTGCGGGAGAGCCTTGGCATGGCGTGGGGGCTGCCTTTTGACTGTTCTTTTCCCCACGCACCCTAATGGTGGACGCGCCAATACGCAACGCGCTCAGATGTCACGAGCGCGGTTACTTGCGGCAGTCAAACACAAGCTGTTTCCCGCGCTCCACCCGTTCAAAACGCCAATTGTCATCGGCCTGGCACTTCCACTCAACCTGCGCGTGGGTTGTGTACTTGGCGACCTCCGGCTCGGTGCACAGGTTGTCATTAACTTCGAAGATGCACAGCTTTTCGCCTTTGCAGCTGGCTTCAATGCGCGGTTTCGCGTTGCATCGTGGTTGCTGGCTTGGATCTTCAAAGCTACGCAGATCTGCGCGCCTCACCAAGTAAGGCGCTTTGTCCGCCACAGAGGCCAGATCCGGACTGGAGCACAGAACAAGCGATCCATCTGAGCTCTCCAGGGCCTTAAGGCCTGGATGCTTCTTTCCCGAGCTCTGACACGTGGCCTGCGCTGACGCGCTGACCGGGGTTGTGGTGCCCACACCAACGACGAAGAGCACGGCATAATCCAGTTTGGTGCAACCGGGCACAGCCGGCATGGAGTGACCTGGCTGAACCGGGAAAGCGCCTTGCTTGGCATTGTCGGGCGTGCAGACCGCATCTGCCGAAGTGGGCCGGTAGCGCGCAGACCGGCACGGCAGATGGGTGACGTCGTAGAGCTTGGCACCGAAGTCCAGCTCCCAGCGCATCTCACCGGCATCATCCATGGGGTGAACGGTAAGGACGGAGAGGGTTTCCCGGTCGCCCGTTACGAGATACTTGCCGGGCGGAACTGAGAACTCCGGCTTCTCCATGATCAGGCCGTTCTCGTCCAACCACCAGTCTTGCTGATCAAACTTCCATTTTGCCGGCGCCACGCCGCCGGTGGTCTTTAACCTGTCAAAGCGTCTCAGCCAAACACCGCGCGGACCTGGGTCCTTGCGCCACAATCCCCACGTCTGGGCACCGGTACCGGACTTGGCGGTAGGCTCGCCCAGCGCCGCGATGTACTGAGTGTCCACGCGCTTGAAGACCACTTGTGTTTCGCTGTGGGCTGCAGTGGACGCAATGACAAATCCCAGCAGCAAGATGCAAGTGCGCATCACGCTAAGTGGTGTGGTTCCTATGCTCAACAGCATCCCTGATCTCCTTGCGTGGTCTGGGTGTTGTGGGTGTTTGTTCCGCGCCGATTTGGCCTTGCTAGATGCCTGTTGAACGTTGATTGTGAACGAGAAGATCATCAGCTGCGCGTCTCAGGCATGAGATATGGCATGCTGCACATGTGCCTGTCATGTTGCAAAAACGACCGTACGTACTGCGCTTTTGCAGCAAGGCGCGTGTCAGCTCATTAAGAGGAGTTCTCGGGCTATGACAGAACACTATTTAGACGACAGCGTCATCCAACCTTATTGGGACAATTCTGTGGAACCGCGCCTGGTGATCGCTCCAGGGGACATTGTGGTGTTTGATTGCCGCGATGCTTCGGGCCAGCTAACCGCGTCTTCCACCGTTGAAGACTATCTCGGCGTGGATCGCTCCATGATCCATGCGCTCAACGGATCGGTGTCGGTGGAGGGTGCCAAGCCCGGTGATGTGTTGGAGGTGGAGATCCTGGACATGCAGCATAAAGGGTGGGGTTGGACCGGGTTCAAGCCTGGCTTTGGCCTGCTGGCCGACGATTTTCCCGAGCCTCATTTCCACATCTGGGAACTTGATGGCGAGGATTGCATGTTCGGGGTCAAGGACATCATCGTGCCATTTGAGCCTATGCCGGGGTGCGTTGGTGTTGCACTCGCTGAGGATGGGAGGTTTAACACGATCCCACCACGGGTGAACGGCGGCAACGTGGATATCCGAGATTTGACCACAGGATCTACATTTTGGCTTCCCGTTCTGGTCCCCGGTGCACTCTTCTCCACCGGCGACTGCCACGCTGCACAAGGCCAAGGTGAGGTCTGCGGTACGGGCATTGAGTGCCCGATGACCGTCACGCTTAAGTTCCAGGTGCGCAAAGATATGAGAGTGAAGGAACTGCAGTACCATCGCCCCAGTCCTATCTCGAAGGTGGACAGTGCCGGCTACCATGCCACCAGCGCCCATGGGCCCGATCTCTTCGTGAATTCCCAGAATGCCGTGCGCTACATGATCGACTGGTTGACCGACACCCATGGGCTCTCGCGTGAGCAGGCCTACGTGCTGTGCAGTGCGGTCGGCAATCTGCATATCAGTGAGATTGTGGATCAGCCGAATTGGATTGTATCGTTCCATATGCCGCTTGCGGTCTTTGCCAATGATTAGGAAAACCAAGGGCAATACGTCAAAAAATAATAATTTTCAAAATCAACACTACGGTGCAAGATTTCCCCCAAAGCATCTGCACGTGGAAGGGAGCCGCACATGTCGACGGAGAAGATTGAGGCGCTCGTAGTGGGCGCAGGCCAAGCCGGCATCGCCATGAGCGAGCATCTGAGCGCATGCAAGGTGCCCCACCTGGTTCTGGAGCGCAGCCGGATTGCTGAACGCTGGCGTTCAGAACGCTGGGACAGTCTGGTCGCCAACGGCCCGGCCTGGCACGACCGGTTCCCGGGCCTTGAGTTTGAAGACGCCGGCCCGGACGCCTTTGTCCCAAAGGAAGAAGTTGCCGACTACTTTGTGGCGTACGCCGAACAGATCAAAGCGCCCATCCGCTGCGGGGTGGACGTGCGGGAGGTCCGCCGCAACGAAGCTGGGCCGGGGTTTCGCGTGGAAACTTCAGACGGGGTGATAGAGGCCAATCATGTGATCGCAGCCACCGGGCCGTTTCAGAAGCCCATCATCCCGCCCATTGTTCCTGGCGAGGCAAAAGTGACCCAGCTGCACTCCAATGCCTACCGCAATCCGGAGCAGTTGCCGGAAGGTGCAGTCCTCGTGGTGGGGGCTGGTTCATCGGGCGTGCAGATTGCAGACGAGCTCCGCCGTGCTGGCCGCGAAGTCTATCTCTCCGTCGGCCCCCACGACCGTCCGCCCCGGCGCTACCGCGGGCGCGACAATGTTTGGTGGCTTGGCGTGTTGGGCAAATGGGATATGGCGACCCCGGGTCCCGGCACGGAACATGTGACCATCTCGGTGAGCGGTGCCCGCGGCGGACACACCATCGATTTTCGCGATCTGGCTGCCCAAGGCATGACCTTGGTGGGACGCACGGAATCTTACGCAAACGGCGTGATGCACTTTGCCCATGATGTGGCCCAGAACATCACCAAGGGGGATGAGAACTACCTTTCTGTGCTGGATGAGGCCGATGCCTACATCGCGCGCAACGGTTTGAACCTGCCCGAGGAACCCGAAGCGCGAGCCCTGGGACCGCTTCCAGCGTGCGCCACCAATCCGCTCCTGGAGCTCGATCTGGCGAAGGCCGGCGTAAGCACCGTGTTATGGGCGACCGGTTATGCTGTGGACTATGGCTGGCTCAAAGTGGATGCCTTTAATGATGCCGGCAAGCCGCAGCATCAGCGCGGCGTGTCCAAGGAACCAGGGGTTTACTTCCTCGGCCTGCCATGGCTGTCCCGCCGCGGATCCTCATTCATCTGGGGCGTGTGGCACGATGCGAAGTTTCTGGCGGACCAGATCTCGATCCAAAGAGGGTATCAGGCCTATCGCGGATCTGCTGAGCGCCAAACTGCGGCGGCGTGAGGGTCTTCCGCTCCTACCCTGCCAGTTCTTCTGAGCGCCTTGTTGCTGCTGCGATGCCTTCGCGCAGGATGCGGGGCATGGCGTCATCGGCCATCAACACATCAAGCGCTGCGGCTGTTGTGCCAGCTGGTGACGTAACATTCTCCCGCAAGGTGGAGGCCGGAAGCGGCGACTGATGCACAAGCTCCCCTGCCCCGGCCACCGTGGCCCGGGCAAGCTTCATGGCGATATCTGCCGGAAGGCCCTCTGCCTCGCCGGCAGCTGCCATGCACTCGATCAGATGGAACACATAAGCCGGCCCTGAACCGGAGACGCCGGTCACCGCATCCATCAGCTTTTCATCGTCGATCGCCACCACCTCGCCAATGGCGCTGAGCAGGTTGCTGGCCAGCTCGACATGCCCCTCAGTACAGTTGGCGTTGGGGCAGAGCGCCGTGATGCCCCGGCCTACGGCCGCAGGTGTGTTGGGCATGGCGCGGATGATGGTGGCATCACTGCCGAACGCAGCCTCAAACCCGGCGATGGTGCGCCCGGCTGCAACAGAGATATAGAGAGGTTTGGACTGGTTCAGAGCCTCAAGCTGAGGCAGGACTTCGTCCATCATTTGCGGCTTCACAGCCAGCAACACGACTTCCACAGTGTTCAGGCTGGCAAGATCCGGGTTCACCGCAAAACCATACTGTTCCGCGAGGCTCCGCATCTCCTCAGAGACCAGCGGATCAGAGATCGCAATCTGCTCAGGGGGCGTTCCCTGCTTCAACCAGCCGTCCAGCATAGCCCCGCCCATCTTGCCGGCCCCAATCAGGAGCAGCATGCCGGCGAGGGACGCCATCAGGCTTCGCCTTGGGTCTCAAGCAGGCAGGATTGGATTGCCTCTTCCGCGCTTTGTCCGGCCCAGAGAACAAACTGGAAGGCAGGGTAGTAGCGCTCACACGATTCCAGAGCGCTCACCAGGAGCGACTCGCATTGTTCAGGCAAGATCTCCGCACCGCCGGTCAGAAACATCCCGTTACGGAACATCAGGGCGCCGTCCTGACGCCACAGATCGAAATGGCCTATGAACAGTTGCTCGTTGATCAGCGAAACCAGTCGGCTGATTTCTTCGCGCCGGTTCACCGGAACCCGCAAATCAAAGGTGGCAGCGAGATGAACACTCTCCAAATCGTCACGCCAATTCATGCACACGTGAAGGTCGCTCCAAGAGCCCTCCACGGTCATGTTCACTTCATCGTCCCCAGGGCGGTCGAAACACCAACCGCGTAAGGAAGCGAGCGCCTCCATAACATCCATGGGATTTGCTTCTGGTAGAATATAAGCAGGCAGAGCCGACATTCCTTATTCCCTCGCCTAGCGGTTATACAGCCTGACCGGCACCAAGAGCGCCATTGCAGGCCGCCACAAGATTTCCGTTTCGAATCAAGCAACCGACTACGGGAGCGAAACTGCCCGAGTGACTGAATCGGCGCAAGAGCCCATTCACTCCTCGCTCAAGTCCGTCCACAAGACAGCCGAGGCATGTAAGTGGTTAACGGAAGGTAAACGCCTTAACCGGCGTCCGGTTTAGGTGTTTTGGGTTTGGCCGGAGCCTTCCGGGTGCGGGTGGCGGGCTTCTTGGCCATAAGCGCGGCCACCTGTTCTTCCAAGGCGGCCACCTTGCTGCGCAGCTCATCGTTTTCCTGGCGTGCTTTGGCCGCCATGTCGCGCACTGCGTCGAACTCTTCTCGCTGCACCACTTCCAGATCATTCAAGACACGCTCGGCCTGATTGCGGAACACGGTGTCCAGCTCCCCGCGGATGCCTTGGGCGGCGCCGGCAGCATTGGTCATCATTTTGGCAAGTTCATCGAAGAAACGGGCTGACGAGGTGTTCATAAGTTCGGTCCAGGTGAAAACACTATATTCCTGTTATGGGACCAGGAGCGCGGGCTTTCAAGGTCTTGACGGATTCGCGCGAAGCACATCATGGTCCTCCTTTAGGACCCTGCGCCAACTTCAAAGCCGGATCACGAGATGAACTTTCCCGCCATCGACCCTGTGGCTCTGCAGCTCGGCCCGGTTGAGATCAAATGGTACGGACTGGCCTATGTGGCCGGCCTCACCTTTGCCTGGTGGTATGCCCGCAGGCTCGTGGCAAAGGATCGGCTTTGGCATCACAACTCACTCACACCACAGCTGGTGGATGATCTGTTGTTCTGGTGCGCGGTCGGCGTGATCGCGGGCGGGCGGTTGGGTTACGTGGTCTTCTATAATCCAACCCACTACATGGCCAACCCGGTTGAAGCCTTGGCGATCTGGCAAGGGGGTATGTCTTTCCACGGCGGTTTCCTGGGCGTGATTGTGGCCATGTATCTTTTCGCGTGGGTCAAAGAAGTGGAGTTTCTCCAAACCTTTGATCTGGCCGGAGCCGTGGTCCCGATCGGCCTCTTTTTTGGACGTTTGGCGAATTTCATTAATGCGGAACTCTGGGGCCGGACCACCGATATGCCCTGGGGTGTCATATTCCCAGGTGGCGGACCGGAGCCGCGCCACCCCAGCCAGCTTTATGAAGCGGTGCTGGAAGGACTGGTGCTGTTCATTGTCATCTGGTGGTTAGTGCATCGAGGTCTGAAGTTCCATCAGCCGGGGTTCATCGCCGGCGTGTTCGCTGTGGGCTACGGCCTTTCCCGGATACTGGTTGAGTTTTTCCGCGAGCCGGACGCACACATTGGATACCTGGCCGGTCCGATCACCATGGGCATGGTGCTTTCCCTGCCTATGGTCTTGGCGGGTGCTGCTCTGATGGCGTGGGCCTGGAGCCGGGAATGAGCGCGGGTGGCGAGACCCCGCTCGAAGCGGAACTGAAGACACAAATCGTTCAGGACGGCCCCCTCTCCGTTGCGCAGTATATGGCACAAGCGCTGGGCCATCCTAAGCACGGCTATTACATGAGCCGCGATCCATTTGGCGGGCGGGGCGATTTCATCACGGCGCCAGAGGTCAGCCAGATTTTCGGTGAGCTGATTGGCGTTTGGTGCGCCGCCGGCTATCAGATGATCGGTGCGCCGGAACACTTTGCTCTGGTGGAGCTCGGCCCAGGACGCGGCACCTTAATGAGTGACGTCTTGCGCGCGGCCAAGGTAATGCCTGGCCTCTTGGCCGCCGTCGAGGTGCACCTGGTGGAAACCAGTCCCGTGCTCACCCAAAACCAGAAGATCAAACTGGGTGGTGCCGGTGTTCCCGTGACTTGGCATCAGAGCTTTGACGACGTCCCCGAGATGCCGATCATCGTCTTGGCAAACGAGTTTTTCGACGCGCTGCCTATCCGTCAGATCCAAAAGGGTGAGGCCGACTGGCATGAGCGGGTGGTGGGGCTTGAGGCGGACACGCTCAGCTTCGGCCTTGCGCACAACGAAGCCCCGCCAGCCTTTGCCGACGCAGCAGCGCCGGAGGGAACAATCGCTGAGATCTCATCGGCGCGCGACCAGGTGGCAGAAACCCTCGGCGCTCGGATGGCCGCCTATGGCGGCTGCGGCCTGGTGATCGACTATGGCCACACGCGATCGGCGTGCGGCGACACTCTGCAGGCTATGTCCAAGCATGGCTATGTAGATGTGCTGCATCGGCCCGGCCATTGCGATGTGACGAGCCACGTGGACTTTGAAGGCCTTGCCAAGAGCATCGAGGCCGGCGGCGCCAAAACCTATGGTCCTGTGCCCCAAGGACCGTTCCTTCACGCCATGGGGCTTGAAGTCCGCGCTGAGAAGCTTAAAGAAAAAGCCATGAGCCGCCAGAAGCGCTTGATTGACAGCGCGGTGGAGCGCTTGGCCGGGCGTGATCAGATGGGGGAGTTGTTCAAGGTTCTGGCCATGACGCACCCTGACTGTCCGATGCCGGCGCCTTTTGAAGGATTGAGCCCATGATTGAAGCTGAGAGCCTGACCACATCACCGGCGGTGCGCCACGGCTTCTTTACGCGCGAGAACGGGCACTCCGCTGGCATCTACGCCTCCCTCAACACCGGGCTTGGTTCGGATGATGACCGCGAAACGGTGATGCAGAACCGCACCCTTATAGCCGACAAGCTGGGGGTACCTGTTTCCAGATTGATTGCGCCCTATCAGCATCACAGCCCTGACGCGGTGATCGCCACCGAAGCCTGGCCACCACAACATGGGCCCAAAGCCGATGCGGTGGTCACGGCAACGCCGGGCCTTGCCATCTCCGTCAACACAGCCGATTGCACGCCTATTCTGTTTGCTGACCCGGACGCAAAAGTGATTGGTGCGGCCCATGCCGGGTGGAAGGGGGCGCTGGGCGGTGTCATCAAGTGGACCATTGCCGCCATGGAAGAGGTGGGCGCAACGCGCGCGAACATCAGCGCGGCCATTGGCCCCACAATCTCTCAGAACGCTTATGAGGTGGGGCCGGAGTACCGGCAACGCTTCATTGAAGAGGACGAAGGGTTTGACCGCTTCT
Organism: Pseudomonadota bacterium; assembly: GCA_038748855.1. Classification (GTDB taxonomy): domain Bacteria; phylum Pseudomonadota; class Alphaproteobacteria; order Rhizobiales; family CAJQND01; genus JAAEUE01. Next base: position 4,931 of record JBCDIP010000021.1, on the reverse strand, counting down.
TCGTTCCCTCTGAGCGCGATGACCACTTTATGTTCGACTTGCCTGGCTTCGTGGAGCTGCGTCTTCAGGAAGCCAGCATCGGTGCGGTGGAAAACCTGAACTTATGCACATACTCAGATGAGAACCGGTTCTTCAGCTACCGGCGTACCACACACCGCAAAGAGCCCGATTATGGACGGCAGCTGTCGGCCATTGTGATCAGCGATTAGGAGACCCGAATAAATGGCATTGCATTTTGAACGCGCCGAGTTCGACCGCCGCAAGGCCGCGGTGGTTTCAGAGCTCAACGCGCGTAAGCTGGATGGGCTTTTGATGTTTCAACAAGAGTCCATGTTTTACCTCACCGGCTATGACACGTTTGGCTTCTGCTTCTTTCAATGCCTCTATCTGGGAAGCGACGGAACACTTGCCCTGCTCACCCGCGCGCCGGACTATTTGCAGGCCAAGCACACCTCGCTGCTTGAAGATATCCGTATTTGGAAGGATGAAGGCGGTGCCAACCCGGCCACGCAACTGCGCGATATGCTTGATGATCTGGGTGCTAAGGGCAAGACGCTTGGGATCGAGTACGATTCTTATGGTCTGACGGCAAAGAACGGCAAGGCCGTGGACGCGGCCATGGAAGGATTCGCAGAGCTGCACGATGCTTCGGGGCTGGTCGACCGCATCCGGGTGGTAAAGTCGGACGCAGAGCTTGCCTATGTGCGCAAAGCGGGCGCCCTGGCAGACGAAGCGCTTGAGGAGGGGCTCAAGCTCACTCTAGCCGGCGCCGATGAGGGCGACATTCTGGCAGCCATGCAAGGGGCCGTGTTTTCAGGTGGTGGGGACTATCCCGGCAATGAATTCATCATTGGGTCAGGCCCAGATGCGTTGCTGTGCCGGTACAAGTCTGGCCGGCGCACTTTGGACCCCAGCGACCAACTCACCTTGGAATGGGCCGGCAGCTACCGCCACTACCATGCCGCGATGATGCGCACCGTGATTGTTGGCGCGCCCACCGCTCAGCACGAGAAGATGCTTGCCGCCTGTCAGGACGCGTTGAGCGCAGGAGAGGAGGTCATGAAATCCGGGCACACAGCAGGGGATGTATTCGACGCTCATGCGGCCGCCATGGACAGCCACGGGATGCGCGATCACCGCATGAACGCTTGCGGCTATTCCTTGGGTGCCAAGTTCACGCCAAGCTGGATGGACTGGCCCATGTTCTACACCGGAAACGACGCGGAACTGGGGCCAGGCATGGTGTTCTTTGCCCACATGATCTTAATGGATGCGGAAAGCGGCAATGCGATGTGTCCTGGACGCTCATACATTATTGGTGATGATGGTCCGGAATGCTTGTCTCAACTGCCTGTGGAGATGATTTGCCGCTAATCAGACACGTTTGTGTGCTATACGCGCATCTGAGGGAGCGATTCGATCGGTTATGATCACAGCTACGGTAAACTTGGTTTTGCGAATGACTGTGGTCGCGCTGGCTGTGTTTCTGGCCGGCTGCCTAAGAAGCGGCACCCCAGTGGTTGCTCCCAGTGCTGCTGCAATCGAACAAGCCAAATCCCTCGGCGGATCGCCCATCGACCCCACCCACCGCGATGCTCCAGACCTTATCGCCATTGAAACCGGCATGGCTGAATTGCCCGGTGGCCCTGGCGCGATAGATACGCCGGGAACTCATGCGCCTCCAGATGGCCTCAGCACCGGGTCAACCGGACAGCGCGTTGCAGAGGTGCAGCCCCGCGAGACCATCAAGCCGGCGCCCAACACGAAAGCCATCAATGCGGTGGCCGTCGCCCAGGTCAAAGGCGCCCCGGGCGCCGGAAACCGTGAGCTGACAGCGGCCATGCGCGAAGTGTTGCGCGACGCCGGATGGCCTGTGCGCAATAAGCCTGGTGACAACACCTTGACCGTGAGTGGGCAGGTGCAGGTTGGCAAGACCCAGAAGGGCAAGCAGCCGGTTACTTTGGCCTGGGTCGTATCAGATCCCACGGGCGATGTGCTGGGCACCGTGAAACAAGCCAACCAGGTTCCAGCCGGCTCAGTGGACCAGGGCTTTGGGCCGAACGCAAGGTTCGTCGCCCAGGCTGCGGCTCCGGGCATCTTCAACCTGGTGAAGGACGCCAAAGGCAGATAGCACGCGCCCGCCGCTTGAGCTCTTGCGAGAGTGAGGGCTCACCGCTCAATCCCATATCGTTACAGAGATAGGAAACTCCCAATTGCAAGGGCGTACAGCTCGCGCAACCTCCATTCAGCCGCGGTTCATTTTGTGTGTGATAACGTTTTTTTGAATAGGGCAAATAACAAGGCTGCGAAAGCGGCCACCTGGAGGAAGAAATGATAAAGCGGGCCCTATTTGTTTTTATGGCCGTGGTAATGTTCTGCGGAACTTCAGTTACGACTTGGGCGAAAGACCGTTTCGCTCTTGTAATCGGCAATTCCAACTACACTTCAACTGCACCTTTGGCCAACCCGATCCGGGATGCCAACGCGTTTGCCGGCCTTTTGGAAACAGCCGGCTTCGACGTCACGTCCGCCCTGGACGTTGGCCAATCGGATATGCGTCAGGCCGTGAACGCCTTTGCCAGCAAGCTGGCTGACAAAGGCGAAGACAGCGTTGCGCTGGTCTATTTCGCCGGCCACGGCGTCCAGATCGACGGCGCGAACTACCTGCTGCCGGTGGACGTGAACATCGAGCGCGCCTCTGACTTCGCGCTTCAAGCGCTGAGGCTCTCTGATGTGATGGATGTCATCAACCGCATCCCGTCAAAGACGCGCATCGTCATCTTGGATGCCTGCCGGAACAACCCGTTCGAGCAGCAGATCGAGAACTCCCAGCGTGGCCTTGCCCGCGTTGAAAGCGCTCCAGGCGCCACACTCACCAGTGGTTCATCGATCGCAAGTGCCCTTTTGGCTGGCGCGCGGTCCACATCAGTTCCCAAGGGTCTGGCTGTGGTGACGGCCCCTCCGGGCTCGCTGGTGGTGTACTCAACCTCTCCGGGCGCCACGGCTTCTGACGGCCGCGGCACGAACAGCCCCTTCACCGCTGCACTGGTGGACGCCGCAAAAACCCCCGGCGCATCCATTGAGACCGTGCTGCGCACCATCCGCCTTTCCGTGCATAAGAGCTCCAACGGCAAGCAAACGCCTTGGGAAGTGACGGCTCTGACCGAACCGTTCTCTTTCTTCCCGGGCGCTGACGGCGTTCAATCCGACCCTCTTCCGCAAAAGTCTGATGGTCAGTGGCACCACGAGTTGCGCTCCATGAGTGCAGAGGAGGCCTATGATGTGGTGGTGGTGCAGAACAATGTGACCGTCTACCAGATCTTCGTTTCACTCTATGGCGACACGCCGTTTGGCGAGATTATTCGCGGCATCACGGAACGCCGGATTGAGATGTACTCTTGGTTCCACGCTCTCACGCTGGATACTCCGGAAGCCTATGAGGCGTTCCTCAAGCGCTATCCGAACAGCGACCTGGCGCACACCGCCCAGACCCTCGCTGAGAGGGCAGAGCAGCGCTCTCTGGCAGCTCTGAACTCACCAAGCGTGCTGGCTGTGGCGGCCCAAAGCCTGGCCAAGCCGGTGATCAAGGAGATCGTCCGGAAGGTGAATGTGCCTGGTCCTGAGCGGATTGTGCACGTGCCCGGTCCTGAGCGCATCGTTAAGGTCCCTGGCCCGGTCCGCATCAAGAAAGTGGTGCGCACTGTGATCAAGGAAGTCCCCGGCCCCGTCCGCATTAAGACTGTGGTCAAAACCGTGCCAGGTCCGGTCCGCATCAAGACCGTGATCAAGATCAAGAAGGTGCCTGGCCCGGTCCGCATCAAGCGGGTGGTCAAGACGATCGTGAAGCGTGTGCCGGGACCGGTTAGGGTCGTCGTCAAGCGCGTGCCTGGCCCCACGCGCGTGATTGTGAAGCCACGTCGCTGCCGGTGCCGTGGCCAAAGAGTAAGGCTGCACTAACGTGGAGGGTCTTGCGCACCGCTAAGCTCTGCTGCACAAATCTGCTCCGTTCACAGATCCAAACGGAGCAGATCCCATGTGGCCGAACACAGCGCTTCTCGACCTTCTCGGCATCGAGCATCCCATTATCCAAGCCCCCATGGCGGGGGCCACGACCCCTGCCCTGGCTGCCGCCGTTTCCAACGCTGGCGGTCTTGGCTCTTTGGGCTGTGCATTCATGACGCCGGAGCGCACAGGCGAGGAAATCGCCAAGACCATGATGGCGACCAACCGCTCCATCAACGTGAACTTCTTCGTCCATGAGCCGCCCAAAGACGATCCTGAGAAGAACGCCTCAGCCAAAGATCAGTTGCAGCCCTATTTCGATGAGTACGGCTTGGGGGATATGCCGGAGGTGGTGCCCACAAACTTCCCCTTCGATGAAGCTATGCTGGAGGTCATGCTGGAGCTGCGGCCACGGGTGGTCAGCTTTCATTTTGGCTTGCCCGATGGGCGCATCGTTCAAGCGCTAAAGGAGGCTGGTATTGTGGTGGTGAGTTCGGCCACCACCGTGCGCGAAGCAATCATCCTGGCAGATGGCGGCGTTGATGCCGTGATTGCGCAAGGCTGGGAGGCCGGCGGCCACCGCGGCACCTTCGCATCATCCATGGATGCGGCCCGCGTCGGCACAATGGCGCTGGTGCCGCAGATTGTCGATGCCGTGAACGTCCCTGTGATCGCCGCGGGCGGCATTGCCGATGGCCGCGGCATTGCGGCTGCCTTTGCCCTCGGCGCGGCCGGTGTGCAGCCCGGGACGGCCTTTTTGACAACAGAAGAGGCCGCCACGCCCACCGTCTATAGAAAAGCCCTGATGGAGGCTAAAGACGAAGACACCCGCCTCACACGGGCCTTTTCCGGCCGGCCGGCGCGCGGCCTCTCCAACCGCTATATCGAAGAAACAGCCGCGCGGGAGCACGAGTTGCCCGATTTCCCCT
>JBCDIP010000020.1:0-14505 GCA_038748855.1 Pseudomonadota bacterium | reverse complement strand
TGCAGACCGGCGTCATCGACGGCCAGGAAAACCCCTACGCGCAAATTGCATCGGCCAAGTTCCAGGAGGTGCAGAAGCACCTTTCCATCACCGGCCATGTGTACACGCCGGCCTACGTCTTGGTTTCAGAGAAGCACTACGCAAAGCTTCCTGAAGATGTGCGCGCCGCGCTGGAGAAGTGTGGAAAGGACACCCAGGATTTCGTGTACGAGCAGGCTGCGAAGCTTGAGACGGAACTTCTGGACGTGATCAAAAAGGCGGGCGTTGCAGTGAACTCGGCAGATAATGCGGCTTTCATTGCGGCCTCAAAGCCTATCTACGATGAGTTTTCGAGCTCAGTCAGTGGTGGGGCGGACCTGATTAAGAAGGTGCAAAGCTTAGCCGCTGGCTCCTGAAAGAATAAAAAGGACCGGGGACAACGTCCCCGGTCTTACGATTTTCGAACACTACAGTGATTAGCCACCATGCTTGTGCGTGTCAGGAAGACGCTTGAGTCAGTACTCGAGTGGTTTGTGATCATCCAGATGGTTCTGCTCACCATCGTCGTGATCACGGCTGTCCTCTATAGGCTCATCGGGGATTCGCTCTCCTGGTACGATGAGATTGCCGCAATACAGCTCTCTTGGCTGACCTATTACGGCGCAGCACTGGCGGCACTCAAACGCCGGCATATCGGTTTTGACAGTGTACTGCTGTCTCTTCCCCAAGGGCTTCGCCTGCTCGGTGTGGCGGTTGCGGAGATTATTGTCATTGGCTTCTTCGTCATTTTGGCCATCACCGGCTGGGAGGTTTTGCAGGTGCTGGAGGGCGAGCGGCTGGTGTCACTCACCTGGGTTCCGGTGCAACTCACCCAATCGGTCATCCCTATTGGCGGGGTGCTGTTCGTGTTGTGCGAGCTTCTGAGCCTGCCGGAATACTATCGCCTGACCCGCGATGGGATATCTCTTGAGCACGCGGAGATTGAGGAGGAAGTTGAGAGCGAGATGGAGAAAGCGGGGAACAGGTAGCCATGCTGATCGCGTTCATACTCGTGGCGCTCATCGTCATGATCTGCCTCAACGTGCCAATCGCGGTCGCGTTGGCCGTGGGAGGCATCATCGGTCTGCTTGGCACCGAGGGCACTGACAGTTTGGTCAGTGTTGCTCTCGACATGTATGACGGGTCCACGAAGTTCTCGCTCATCGCGATCCCGATGTTTGTTCTGGCCGGCGCCATTATGAATGCCGGCGGCATAACCGACCGCCTCATCAACTTCGTTTCCGCCATCATTGGGTTCGTGCGTGGCGGGCTCGCCATGGTGAACATTGGCGTTTCTCTGTTTTTTGCCGAGATTTCAGGGTCAGCCGTGGCCGACGTTGCTGCGCTCGGCTCCATCTTGATTCCGCAGATGAAGAAGCGTGGATACAGCGCGCCACTTTCTGCTGCAGTCACCTCGTCGTCCGCATCGCTCGCGATCATCATTCCGCCATCGATACCCATGATCCTTTACGCAACATCAGCCAACACGTCTGTGGAGCAGTTGTTCGTTGCTGGCATTGTGCCAGGGTTGATGGGCGCCGCGGGTCTTATGTTCGTCGCCTATCTGTTTGCCCGTCGCTACAATTTGCCTGTGGAACAGGCTTTCGATCTGGAGCGCCTGCGCACCACATTCATCGATGCGCTTCCCGCGTTCTCTCTGCCGGTGATTATCCTTGGCGGCATATTCGGTGGATTTGTAACGGCCACCGAGGCGGCCGGTCTTGCTGTGCTTGCGGCCTTGGTGGTCGGATTGTGGTACAGGCAAATTGATCTTAAGCACCTGAAACGTGCCATGCTCGATGGCGGTATGCAGACGGCGGTGGTTATGTTGCTTGTCGCTGCGTCCGTCCTGATGGGCGGGTTCCTCACCCGCGCCCAGATGCCTCAGCAGTTGGCCGCCAGCATTTTGGAGATCACGAGCAATAAATGGCAGATCCTCCTCATCTTGAATTTCTTTTTCCTGATAATCGGCTTCTTCCTCCATTCGGCGGCGGCAATCATTCTTGTTGTTCCGATCGTCGTGCCCCTCATCGCTGCCGCGGGCATCGATCCGGTCCACTTTGGGCTCGTCGTTACGCTTAATCTCGCGATCGGTCAGCAGACGCCCCCCGTTGCAAGCGTGCTCATCACCGCATGTGCGGTGGCGCGGGCAAATATATGGGAGGTTTCGAAGGTGAATATCTATTTCGTTGCCGTGCTGCTTACGGTCTTGTTGATTTGCACCTATGTGCCGTCCATCCCCATGTTCCTTGTGGAGTACTTCTACCGGTGAGCGAAGAGGCGCGCGGCGGACCGCGCGCCATGAACCGGCCTATCTTCTCCATCGATGCGGAGGTGGCGTAATGAGCGGTGCGGCCGAGCTGGATGTTGGCAAAAGAGAAAGGCCCCGTACCCCTGCGGGAGCGATTATGAGGCCAGTGGTAAATGCGCGGCTGGACCAGGACATGGATCTATTCCTTTCAAGGTTTGTGTGTGTCCGGTTGCCCTTTCTCTTCTCACGTTCCACCAAAAGAAATTATTCAGAAAAATTGGCATTTAGAATTTCATAAAATGGAATAATTGAGCCCGCCTGTGAAACCTTCCGTACGCAGGTCATCAAAAAGGGCTTGATTACGAAACGAACCCAATTTCGCGTAACGCTCTGATCTTACTGCCCAATCAGCGCTATTTGGCCTTGATGGTTGAGTTCGCCCTATGCGGCCCGAAGCCAGTCCTCAGGCCCACCCATTTCCGGGCGGAAGTATCAGACCATCCGCCCGTCCGGCCCGGCCGTCGCTCCCTCGGCCCAGGGGGCCACTCCATGCAGGGCCAGGCGGTGCACCAGATAGGCTTCCCCCGGCTGCGCGGGGATCTCTACCCGCTCACAGGTCTCGAACGCCCGCCGGCGCGCGGCCTGATAGGGCTCGGTCACATCCACATCACCCCAGGCGTCTGGCGGCAGGTTCTGAAACACCTCGCTGAACGCTAAGCGCATCAACTCATGGGAACCCTCCCACACCACCAGCGGCGATGCTCCGGCGCCCACTTCGGCCATGGGGATGCCCAACAGAAACCCATGATGCTCGCGCAAATGCCGGCGCCGGTTGGGCCCCTCCGGCAACAGGCCGTCCACATGGGCGGCGTCCCGGTTGCGGCGGAAGCGGGCCGCCGCCTCGGTCTCATGGTCGCCGGGCTTGGGATAGCCGGGATAGCAGATGGACACCTGGGCCCGGTCCCAGGTGAAGCCGCTGAGGCCCAGCTCTTGGGCAATGAAGTCAATTGCGGCGCCTGAGACCGCAGGGCCGCCCGCCACCGCTCCAGCTTCATCATTGGGCAGCGCGTTCACGCCGGCAAACCAGGTGCCGCCGCAGCGCAGCCACTCGGCCTGCTCGGGTGCATTCAGCGTCTCCCGGGCCGCGTCCAGGCTGTGGTGCACCCAGTCTGCCAGGACCGGGTCAAAGGGAAACCGGCACCAGCCGGATTGATAGAACTGCTCACGCCCCATCGCGGTTTTAAGGCGCGCACATGTAGAATTTGCGCAAATGCTCCGTCACGTGCCAAACGCAAGGTGTGCCCTTGGGCACGAAGAACGTGTCGCCGGATGTGAAGGTCTCCGCGGTTCCGTCCGGGCGGGTCAGGGTGACCGAGCCTGCCAGAATGGTCATCATTTCGTTGACCGGATAGCGCTTGATCTCTTCGCGGCACGGGGCGCATTCCCATACGCCGGCTGAGACCTGCTCATCGTCCGAGACGAAGAAATCGTGGATCCGCTCGGTCTTGTCGTCCCCGGTGAAGGCGTCGGCCTCGATCAGGTTGGAAGCGCCCATCCCGGTGTCCGGATGCCCGTCTTTCAGTAATCGCACGCACGTTTGGCTCATCAACAAGGCCCCTTTCTCAAGGCAAGGAAGAAAGGGCAGATTAACGGCAAGGGGCGATCAGACGCCAGCGCTTTATCAGCGGGTGGGCACCGGCTCCTCGCCGCGGTAATCGTAGAACCCACGCTGGGTTTTGCGGCCCAGCCAGCCGGCTTCCACATATTTCACCAGCAGCGGGCAGGGCCGATACTTGCTGTCGGCCAGGCCCTCATAGAGCACCTGCATGATCGAGAGGCAGGTGTCCAAGCCGATAAAGTCAGCCAGCTCCAGCGGGCCCATGGGGTGGTTGGCCCCAAGCTTCATGGCCTTGTCGATGGCCTTCACCGAGCCCACGCCCTCATAAAGGGTGTAGATGGCCTCGTTGATCATGGGCAGGAGGATGCGGTTGACGATGAAGGCCGGGAAGTCTTCGGCCACGGCAATGGATTTGCCCATGGTGGCCACACAGGACTGAACGGCTTCGAAGGTTTCCTCAGATGTGGCGATGCCGCGGATCAGCTCCACCAGCTCCATCACAGGAACTGGGTTCATGAAGTGGATGCCGATAAACTGCTCAGGACGGTCCGTGGCGGCGGCCAGGCGGGTGATCGATAAAGACGAGGTGTTTGAGCCTAACAGCGCCTCGGGGCGCAGCACCTTGCAGACCTCATCAAAGATCTGGCGCTTGATCGCCTCATCTTCCGCGGCCGTTTCCACCACCAGGTCAATGTCTTCAAATTCTTCCAGAGACTGGGCAATCTGGATGCGGCCCAGGGCCGTGTCACGCTCTGCCTCAGAGATGCGGTTTGATTTGACCTGCCGGGACAAATTGCCGTTGATTGTCGCCAGGCCGGATTCGATGCGCTCAAGGCTTACATCGTTGAGTTTGACGTCATATCCAGAGAGCGCGCAGACATGCGCAATGCCGTTGCCCATCTGACCGGCGCCGATGACGCCAATCTTTTTGATTTCCATCGTCTAACCCCATCACGGCACCCACCCCGGGTGCGCTAAGCTTATCGGGAGACGAAACCTACCCGTCCTTGTTGCGGTGCACAAGAGCGTAAAGGATTGTTTTTTCGTCGAATGGAATTTGAGGCAAAGAAAAGGGCCGGAAGGTAAACACCCTCCGGCCCAAATGATCGCATTCGCGAGGAAAAGGACGCTAGAGCGCGGCCTCCAGCTCGGGAACAGCGGTGAAGAGGTCGGCCACCAGGCCATAATCTGCCACCTGGAAGATCGGAGCTTCCTCGTCTTTATTGATGGCCACGATGATCTTGCTGTCCTTCATGCCGGCCAGGTGCTGGATGGCACCGGAGATGCCTACGGCAATGTAAAGATCAGGGCTCACCACTTTACCGGTTTGGCCAACCTGGTAGTTATTGGGCACAAAGCCTGCATCCACTGCCGCGCGCGATGCGCCAACGGCAGCGCCCAATTTGTCAGCCACTTTTTCCAGCATGACGAAGTTGTCGCCGGACTGCATGCCGCGGCCGCCAGAGATGATGACTTTGGCCGAGGTCAGCTCCGGGCGGTCTGATTGTGTGAGATCTTCGCCCACATACTCAGACAGGCCAGGATTGGCCGGCGCAGCAACGCTCTCCACCGCAGCCGAGCCGCCTTCGCCGGTGGCGGCGAAGTTGGCGGTGCGCACGGTAACCACTTTCTTGGCATCGCTGCTTTGAACGGTTTGGATGGCGTTACCCGCGTAGATCGGACGCTCAAAGGTGTCCGGGCTCTTGACGGCCGTGATCTCAGAGATCTGCATCACGTCGAGCATGGCAGCCACGCGCGGGCAGATGTTCTTGCCGTTGGTGGTGGCCGGCGCGACCAGGGCGTCATAGCCGTCCATCATGGGCACGATCAGGGCTGCCATGTTTTCTGCAAGGGGGCGTTCAAACATGGCGTCATCGCAATGCAGCACCTTGGAGACACCATCCAGCTTGGAGGCGGCTTCTGCTGCAGCACCGGAGCCGGAACCGGCCACCAGCACATGAATGTCGCCGCCCATTTCCTTAGCGGCTGTGAGCGCCTTGGAGGTGGCTTCGTTCAGTTCGGAATTGTTGTGTTCTGCAATCAACAGGGTTGCCATGGTCAGATCACTCCTGCGTCGTCTTTGAGTTTGGAGACCAGCTCGTCCACCGAGCCAACGATCACGCCGGCTTGGCGCTGCGGGGGCTCTTCGGTGCTGATCACGTTCAGGCGCGGCGCAACGTCTACGCCATAATCGCCCGGGGTTTTCTCATCGATCGGCTTCTTCTTGGCCTTCATGATGTTGGGCAGGGACGCATAGCGCGGCTCGTTGAGGCGCAGGTCCGTGGTCATCACCATGGGGGTCTGCAGCTTCAGGGTCTGCAGGCCGCCGTCGATTTCGCGGGTCAGCGCAGCGCCGCCGTTGAGCTCAAGCTTGGAGGCGAAGGTGCCCTGAGGCCAGCCCAGGAGGGCCGCCAGCATCTGGCCGGTTTGGTTGCAGTCATCATCGATGGCCTGCTTGCCAAGGATCACGAGGCCCGGCTGCTCTTCGTCCACGATGCCTTTGAGGATCTTGGCGACGGCCAGCGGCTCCACATAGTCGTCATTCTTCACCAGAATGCCGCGGTCGGCGCCCATGGCCAGCGCGGTGCGGATGGTTTCCTGAGCCTGCTGCGGGCCAACCGAAACGGCGATCACCTCTTCGGCTTGGCCGGCTTCTTTTAGGCGCAGAGCCTCTTCCACGGCGATTTCGTCAAACGGGTTCATGGACATCTTGACGTTGGCCAATTCAACGCCGGATCCGTCCGCTTTGACGCGAATTTTCACGTTGTAATCAACGACCCGTTTCACGGGCACGATAATCTTCATCTCTCACTTCTCCTGAGACATGTGGGATGGATACCAGCCACAGCATGTCATTCCCGCTTAAATGGCTGATTGGCGGCAAGCTATGATGGCAAAAAGGTCTTTGAGTCAATATTCAACACGACGGTTGAGTGACACTTGCGACTGCAAAGCGCACCCTCAGACTTCCGCATCCCGCTCCTGCAGTTCCCGGGTTCTGCGCAAGGAGTTGGGGGCGAGGAGGAAGAGCAGGGGGATGCCGGCGACAAAACCGCCAATATGAGCCCACCAGGCCACGGACTCTTTGGCGTTCCCATCATCGGCCGCCAGGGAGAAGAATTGGAAGGCAATCCACGCGCCAATGGCCCAAAGTGCGGGCAATCTGAAGGGAATCCGTAAGAAAAACAGCACCCAGACCTGTTGTTTGGGATGCAGCACCATGTAGGCGGCCAGGACGCCCGCAACGGCGCCGGAAGCGCCAATCAGGGGGGCTGGAGACTGGGGACCGGCCACTGCGTGGGCAAGGCCGGCAAGGACACCGCACAGGATGTAGAAAACGGCAAAGCGCCAGTGGCCCATCGAATCTTCAATATTGTCACCAAAGACCCAGAGGAACGCCATGTTGGAGAGCAGGTGCAACCAGCCGGCATGGAAGAACTGATAGGTGAGCAAGGTCATCTGATCGGGCACGCGCACCAGAGATGCGGCCAGTTCTTGGTGGTTGAAAAGGGCGGCCGGGATCACGCCATAGCTGTAGAGCGCGTTCTGCTCCACTTCCGCACCCGGGCCATGGTGATAATAGAGAAAGATCGCGAAGTTGATGGCGATAAGCGTGACGGTCACATACTGAAAGCTGATGATTTTCAGCGGGTTGCTATCTGACAGCGGCACGAACATCGAAAACGACCTAGCGGTTTGCGCCTGGAACCCAAAGCACATCTCCACCGTGGCGCGCATTGACCCAGCGGCTCGCCACGAAGAAGAAGTCTGAGAGGCGGTTGATGTATTGCAGCGCAGCTTCGCTTACCGGCTCGTCGTCCTCGCCGGCCAGTTCCACCATGAGCCGTTCGGCCCGGCGTGATACGGTCCGGCACACATGCAAGGCCGCTGCTGCCGCATGACCACCCGGCAAGACGAACGAGCGTAAGGGCTCCAGTTCGCTGTTCAGGTCGTCAATCTCGCTCTCCAGGCGCTCCACTTGCGCAGGAGAAATCCGCAGAGGCTCCCATTCCAGCTTCTCGCCCCGGTCGGGTGTGCACAGGTCAGCGCCCAGGTCGAACAGGTCGTTCTGCACTCTGCCCAACATCTCGTCGAGCTTTGCCAGATCGTCTGTGGTGGTGGCCTGGCGCACCATGCCGATTGTGGCGTTGGTCTCATCCACGGTGCCATAGGCGGAGATGCGGGTGTGGTGCTTGACCACGCGTTCGCCGGTGCCGAGCGCGGTGTTCCCGCGGTCGCCGGTCTTTGTGTAGATTTTGTTCAATACAACCATGGTTGATTGCCTAGCCGTTTTAGCCGCGTCTGGCAATCACCCTGAGAGGCGCTCAGTCGAGCATACGGCGCAGGCGATCCGTGATCCATTCCATGGCCAGGACGATGACGAAGATTGCTAGGATGATGGCCGAAGCCTTTTGGTATTGGAAAAGGTCAAAGGCCGACTTCAGCTCCTGGCCAATGCCGCCGGCGCCCACAAGACCCAACACCACTGAGGAGCGGACGGCCTTTTCCAGGGCAAACAGGGTGGTGTTGATCAAGGAGGGCATGCAGTCCGGCAGGATGGCCCCGCAGAGGATCGACAGGCGCGAGGCACCGGTGGCCGCCAGAGCCTCTTGAGGGGCCTTGTCGGCGTCCTCCATGGCTTCGGCAAAGAAGCGGCCGCAGAAGCCGATTGTGTCCACCAAAATGGTCATGGTGCCGGCCACCGCGCCAAGCCCCACGGACACCACGAAAATGAGCGCCCAAACCAGGTCCGGTACGGTGCGGAAGAAGGACACCAGACCTTTGAAGAGGAACGCGCCGATGGGGATGGGCGTGACGCCGCGGGCCGATAGCCAGGCGATTGGCAGGCTCAGCAGGACGCCCAGCGCGGTTCCGGCGATTGCAATCTGCAAGGTTTCCAGTAAGCGCCAGCCCATGCGGGCCAGGAAGGCCGGATCGGTGTCCGGCGGCAGCATGCGGTCCACCAGGCTGGCGATGCGCGGCACGCCGTCGATCAGGCGATCGACCGGTGGGCTCACCTGGCCGATGGAGGCGAGGATGAGCGCGGCGGCAGCGACAATGAGCGTGAAGCGAACCGTGGAGACTTTGCCGAAGCGCTCAAGCTCCATGCGCTGGGCCGGATTGCGGCGTTCTGCGGAGGGCAGGTCAGCCATCAAAGACGCGCTGGAGATCGTTCGGATCCAGATCTGAGCTCTGCTGATCGAAGAAGACCCTGCCGGCCTTCAGGGCGATCACCCGGTCTGCATAGCGCTGAGCGTGTTCCATGTCGTGGGAGGTGAAGATCAGGGTGATGTTCTTGCGGCGGGCGAGGTCAACGAACTGCTGCATCACGTCATGGCCCGCTGCCGGGTCGAGGCTGGCGCAGGGTTCATCAGCGATCAGAAGGTCCGGATCGCGCACCAGGGCGCGGGCAATGGCCACCCGCTGGGCCTGGCCGCCGGAAAGCTGATCGGCCCGGGCATTGGCCTTGTGGCTGAGGTTGACCGTCTCCAGGCTTTCAAGCGCCCGTCTGCGCATGAACTGAGGGGCAATGGACTGGTGCCAGGCGCGCCAGCTGCCGGCCCGGCCCAGGAAGCCATGCACCACATTGCTCAGCGCCGTGAGGCGGCGCACCAAACCGTGTTGCTGGAAGACAAAGCCCAGCTGTTGGCTGAGGGCCTTGCGCTGGCGGGTGCTCGGGCTGCCGTTAAAGTTTTGGCCGAGCGCATTCACCGTTCCGGAGGTGGCCGGGACAACGCCTGTCATGCACTTCAGAAGGGTGGATTTTCCGCTTCCGTTTGCGCCGATCAGGGCCACGCACTCGCCGGGGAAGATCTCTAACGAGAGGTCGGAAAAAACCTCAGGCCCACCCGGGTAGGCCTTGGACAGTCCGGAAATGGAGATGAGCGGGGAGGATGGCCCGCCGGGGCCATCCTCATGGGGGGCGAGCATCAGTTGCCGACGAACTTGGTGAAGCCGCTCACACCAATGGTCTGGTACATGGAGCGGACATAGTCATAGTCTTTGTCGTCAACTTCTTTCAGGAAGAAGCCGCCAGCATACTTGTCATTGTCCTCGCCCTTCAGGACTGCTTCCATCAGCGCTTTGCCGTCTTTGACGAAGGCGTTGCGGACCTTCTCGACAACTTCAGGCTTGGCGTCTTTTGCCGCCACCAGGATGTCGTTGGGAAGATCGGGGCCGCGGGCCACCACTTTTAAGGCCACGTCCGGATACGCTTTGCGGGCTTTGCGCAGATGGCCGAAGTTCATGCCGATGCCGGCAATATCGCCACGCATCAGGGCTTCGATCGCCACGTTGCGCTTGATGATTTGGGCATCATAGTCTTTGCCGTAGGTCAGGCCGAGGTCGGCAAGCGCCTGTGCCGGGCCCAACTGTTGGGATGTTGAACCAACCGAGCCGAAGGAAACGATTTTGCCCTTGAGGTCCTCTGCCTTCTTCACTGGGCCATCTGCCAGAACCACGATCTGGCCGAAATAGTCCGGCCGCTGCCAGGCCACAACGATCTGCACGTCGTTCAGCTCTTTGATCACCACATATTCTGCAGGACCGGTGAGCACAAAGTTCACCTGGCCGGCTTTGAGAGCCTCCACAGCCGCGGTGCGCGAGCTGACAGGGAAGAGGTCCACCTCAAGCCCGGTGGAGGCTTCCAGCGCCTTTTCAACGGCGCCGAACTCTTGCTGAAGCTGTTCCAGGCCTTCCACATCGGTTACCGCGAGGGTAACGTCGGCGGCGTGAGCCATGGTGGTCATGAAAAACGCAAACAGGGTGCAAAGTAATGTGCGGAACATTGGCCTCTCCCATGTGTCCTAATAGCGAAGTCAGTTGAGACGCTAGTGTGGGGCCGTTTCACCCGTGTGACAGGAACACGTCATCAACGTGACACCTAAGCTGGTTTAGATGGGTTTCAGATTTTGAGGATGACGCGTGAGGCAATCACCATGACCAACACAGAAACAGCATATGAAAAGTGGGATGAGGTTTGGGCTACTGAAACGGGCCGTGCCAACTGGCTGGACCCGCTGCCGGATGTGATCGCCTGCGCGGAGCGTTTGCGCAGCCAAGGCGCGCGAACCGTCCTGGATCTGGGCTGCGGTGTGGGGCGCCACGCGCTGGTGCTGGCCAAGATGGGATTTGATGTGACCGCGCTCGATGCCAGCCAATCGGGGTTGGATGAGGTTCACAAGAGTGCCGAGGCGTTGGGGGTTGAGCTTAAGACCGTGCCCGGTTTGATGACGGAACTGCCGTTTGAGGATGGCAGCTTCGACTATGTGGTCTCCATCAACGTGATCTACCACGGTGCTCCGGATGTGGTGAAACGTGCGGTCTCTGAGATTTCGCGCGTGCTGGTGTCTGAGGGCACGTTCCAGGGGACCCTGCTCTCCAAGCGTCGGTCGGATTACGGCTTGGGCGAAGAGATTGCGCCCGATACATTCGTGCGGCCTGATGAGGACGGGGATAAGTCTCACCCGCACTATTTCTGCAATGGTGCGGAGCTGGTTCAAGTGCTTGAGAATTTCGAGCTGCGGAGCCTGGAAGATGTGGGCGATGATGGATCGTGGCACTGGCATTTTGTGGCCGAGCGGACGTGGTAGCACCCGCCGCGTCCTTGCAAAAGCGAGGACCTTCTTGGCCAGAGGTAAGGTGTGAGCTATAGGCCCTCGCTTTCGCAAGGGCGCAGAGTGCTAAAACGTCTTCATCCAGCCTGAAATTGCCTCAGCAATTTCCTCAGCGGAATCTTCCTGAATGAAATGCGCGCCTTTGACCGTGACCTCGGTCTGGTTCGGCCAGGAGCGGCAAAACTCGCGCTGGTCACCGATGAGGATGGCCCCGGGTTCGGCGTTGATGAAGAGCTTGGGCAGATCGCTCTGGCTTAGCCAGGCCCCATAGTCTTCGACGATCTCAACCACATCAGCGGGCTCCCCGCCCAAGGGGATTTGGCGCGGCCAGGTGAGGGTGGGGCGGCGGTCTTCGCCGACGTCTTGGAACGGCCTGCGGTACTCAGCCATCTCGTCTTCGTGCAAGTCGCGCAGAATGGATCCGGGCAAAACACGTTCCACGAAAACGTTCTTCTCCAGCACCATCTCTTCGCCGGCGGGTGAGCGGAAGCCTTCAAAGACGGGCCGGGCCTGCTGGTTGAACTCATCCCACGCCATGGGGCGGACAATGCCTTCCATATAGGCAATGGCACGCACCCGGTCAGGGTTGCGGTGGGCCCAATCGAACCCAAGGGCCGATCCCCAGTCGTGGATGACCAGCACCACGGGCGCATCTGGGAGGATTTGATCGAGGATCCCGTTGAGATAATCCCGGTGTTCCACAAAGCGGTAGCTGTCTGGGCCCGGGTCCGGCAGCTTATCGGAATCCCCCATGCCGATGAGATCAGGCGCAAAGCACTGATGGGTGGCCGAAAGTGGCGTCATGATATTGCGCCACAGGAACGAGGAGGTGGGGTTACCGTGCAGGAAGAGGATGGGATCGCCGGTTCCCATCTGTTTATAGGCCATGGAGAGGCCCTTTACCGTGACAAACTGTTTGTCGTCTTTCCAGGCCATGGATCTCTCCCATGCAGCTTTTAAGTGGATTGCGATAGCCAGATGGCGCCCATCATGACACAGATCGCGACGAACTGCAGGATCACGCGCCAGCGCATGAGGTTTTGGGAGCGGTTCGCACTGCCGCCGCGCAACATGTTCCACAGACCCAACAGCAGAACGATGAACACCGCGCCAATGGCAACGGGTACCAGGAAATCAAAAACGTTCATTTAGCGTGTCTATTCCTTACCGGAAGCGAAGAGCAAAAACCGGTCGAGCATCCGCTGAGGCAGGATGCGCCGGAGGGTCGCCAACAGATGTGTTGGAAACGTCACGTAGTAATGAGCCTTGGGCCACGGGCTTTCAAGGGCCCATATCAGTTTGTCGCACACCGCTTTGGGCTCAAGCTTGACGCGCGAACTGGTGCCGCCGGCATCCAGCATGTTCAGATGCTTGGCGTAAGCCTCCCGGTGCATGGAGTTCTCCAAATCAATATGGCCCCTTAAGGCCTTGGCCGAATTGGCCGGAAACTCACTCGTAATCGGGCCGGGCTCGATGGTGATGATGCGGATGTCGGTCCCGCGCAGTTCCAGGCGCAAGGTGTCGGAGAGGGCTTCTATGGCGAACTTGGAGGCCACATAGGCCCCGCGCCATTTCATTGCCACCAGTCCGAGGACCGAGGAGTTTTGGACAATGCGGCCATGTCCCTGAGCGCGCATGATTGGCAGAACCTGAATAATGAGTTCGTGCCAGCCCAAGACATTCACCTCGAACTGAGCTCTGAGCGCCTCCACCGGCAGGTCTTCTACTGCGCCTGGCTGGCCGTATGCGCCGTTGTTGAAGAGGGCATCGAGCGTGCCGCCGGTGCGCTTTGTGACCTCTTCCACGCAGGCCTTGATGGAGGCGTGATCGGCGTAATCCAAAAGCAGGGCCTCAAAGCCCTCTTCGTTGAGCCGGTCCACATCCTCAGCCTTCCTGGCGGTGGCGAAGACGCGCCAACCGTGCTCTTTCAGGGAGCCGGCGCAGTAGTGGCCAATGCCCGTTGAGCAACCTGTAATGAGGATAGACCGCGTGCTCATCTAGTTGTCCGAGAAGTGAGACAAAATGGGGTCAAGCAACCGATGCGGCAAAACACGGCGCAGCGCGCCGAGCACGAATGTGGGTGTGGTCACGTAGTAGCGTGCCTTCGGCTGTGGTTCCTCCAAGGCTTTGACCAGGCACTTCAAAACCGCTTCTGGGCCAAGCTTGAACCGTCCGCCGGCAGTCTGTGATGCGCCCTCCATGCGTGCCAGCTGACCCTTGTAGAGTTCGGCGTGGTGGGAGCTCTCCACATCAACATTCTTCTTAAAGTGTTCAAGAGAAGTGTTGACGAACTTGCTCTTTATGGGACCGGGTTCAATCAGCACAACATGGATGCCCGTACCCTCCAGCTCCAGGCGCAACGTGTCGCTGAGGCCCTCTATGGCGAATTTCGAGGCGTTGTAGGCGCCGCGCCATTTCAGGGCGACTAGGCCCAGAACGGAAGAGTTTTGAACAATCCGTCCCGCTCCGTTCCGGCGCATGGTGGGCAGGAGGCGCCGGGTCAGGTCGTGCCAGCCAAACACATTGGTTTCCAGCTGGCGCCGCAAAACATCGGTTGAGAGATCCTCAACGGCTCCCGGCTGGCCGTAAGCCCCGTTGTTGAAGAGGGCGAACAGCTGGCCCTGTGTATGCTGCAGCACATGTTCGGCGCAGTGGGCGATGGATTTGGGGTCCGCGTAATCGAGGTAGACCGTTTCCAGGCCTTCATACTTGAGACGGGCAAGATCTTGCGGCTTGCGCGCCGTTGCGAACACGCGCCAGCCGCGCTCCTTCAAACCGTGCGCGCAATGATAACCAATGCCGGAAGAACACCCGGTGATTAGGATAGACTTTTCAGACACCGCACCCAAAACTCGCTCTGGGCCACCCCAAGATGCGTTTGCATAGCACGTCAGGCGGGCAGCCTCATAGCCCTTTGGGCATAAGATGTCAGTTGGCGCCGTCCAGAAGCCGGCGGGCGATCACCTGAGCCTGAATCTCGCCTGCACCCTCAAAAATGTTCA
>JBCDIP010000019.1:0-14540 GCA_038748855.1 Pseudomonadota bacterium | reverse complement strand
CACCAGTTCCTCTCACCCATAGCCAACACCCGCCAAGACACTTGGGGCGGCAGTGATGAGAACCGGCGTCGCTTTGCCGTGGAGACGGCCAAAGCGATCCGCAACGCAATTCCGGACAGCATTCCGCTCAGCTTCCGTCTTTCAGCCACCGACTGGGTTGATGGCGGTTTGGAGATTGAGCACACGATCGAAGTGGCCCGTGCGCTGAAAGCTGCCGGCGTTGACATTATCGACTGCTCGACAGGCGGCATTGGCGGGCGCGAACGGCCCAGACGCATGGAATTGGCGCAAGGCTTTCAAGTGCCTTTCGCTGCTCAGGTGAAAGAGGCAGCAGACATACCCACCATGACGGTGGGCTTTCTCTGGGACGCCGCGGTCTGCGAAGAGGTTGTGGCATCCGGACAAGCGGACATGGTCGCACTGGCCCGCGAGCTGCTGGCGGACCCCAACTGGCCCAACCGGGTGGCCGCAGACCTGGGGGCCGACGAAAACCATGCGCTCTGGCCGGAGGAGGCCGGCTGGTGGCTCATGAAGCGCGAACGCCTCAGCAAGAAACTGGGATTGCGTTAGGCTTAGATAACGCATTTGTTCCCCGAATGAGTATAGTGGCCCCTGCACAGCAAGTCAGGAAAGACCAGATGGGCCAAGTAACCGTTCGAGACGTCAAACCGGAAGACCGCGCCAAGTGGGATCAGTTGTGGGAAGGCTACCTCATATTCTACGAGCAAGAGCTGACCAAAGACGTGACCGATGCCACGTGGGATCGCCTGCTCTCCGACGATCCCTCAACCGTCTGCCTGATCGCCGCGGATGAAAACGATCAGCCGGTGGGCTTTGCCCATCTCGTATTGCATCCGTCCACTTGGGCCATTGAACCCTACTGTTATCTTGAGGATCTCTTTGTTGACCCAGACGTGCGGGCCTCCGGCATTGGCCGCGCGCTGATCAACGAGATCTACCGCCGAGCCGATGCAAACGGCTGGCCTTACGTTTATTGGAAAACCCAAGAGACCAATTACCGGGCACGGTTTCTCTATGACCAGATGGCGGAGCGCGAGACCTACATGGTCTATGGGCGCAATTAGACGGTCACGTTCAAAGGAAACGCAATGGCAAAGACCCCAGACACCCTGCGCAGTGCCCGTTGGTTTGCCCCCGATGACCTCAGAAGTTTCGGTCATCGCTCCCGCATCATGCAGATGGGCTATGACCGCGAGGATTGGGCGGACAAGCCGATTATTGCGATCCTCAACACCTGGTCAGACATCAACCCTTGCCATGCCCATTTCCGCCACCGGGTGGATGACGTCAAAAAAGGGATCTTCCAGGCCGGCGGTTTTCCCATCGAACTGCCCGCGCTGTCGCTTTCCGAGAATTTCGTCAAACCCACCACCATGCTCTACCGCAACATGCTGGCCATGGAGGCAGAAGAGCTGCTGCGCTCCCACCCGGTGGATGGGGCAGTGCTCATGGGGGGCTGTGACAAGACCACGCCGGGACTGGTGATGGGCGCCATCAGCGCCGGCCTGCCGTTTCTCTTCCTGCCGGCCGGACCCATGCTCCGCGGCAATTGGCAGGGTCACACACTCGGCAGCGGATCGGACGCCTGGAAGTTCTGGGACGAGCGGCGCGCTGGCACCATCAGCGATGACGACTGGACGGGCGTTGAAGGCGGCATCGCCCGCTCCTATGGCCACTGCATGACCATGGGCACCGCCAGCACCATGACCGCCATTGCCGAGAGCTTAGGCCTTACCTTGCCCGGGGCCAGCTCCATTCCGGCCGCAGACGCCAACCATATCCGCATGTCAACAGAATGCGGCCGGCGCATTGTGGAGATGGTGTGGGAAGATCTCACGCCAGATCAGATCCTCACGGAACCTGCGGTTAAGAATGCAACCGCTGTGGCCATGGCCACCGGCTGCTCCACCAATGCAGTGATCCATCTGATTGCCATTGCCCGCCGCGCAGGGATCGAGATTTCCCTAGACGACCTGGATCAGGCTGGGCGCGATATCCCCGTCATCGCCAATATCCGCCCGAGCGGCAAAGAGTACCTGATGGAGGACTTCTACTACGCCGGTGGCCTGCGCGCCTTGATGAGCAATATGGCGGACAAACTGGACGGCAGCTGCCTGACGGTGAATGGCGCGAGCCTCGGCGACAACATTGCCGGGGCAAAGACATTCAACGACGATGTGATCCGGTCCGCTGACAATTCAGTCTATCCCGAGGGCTCCCTCGCCGTGCTGAAGGGGAACCTGGCCCCTGATGGCGCCGTGATCAAACCGTGCGCTTGCGACCCCAAGTTCCTGCAGCATGAAGGTCCTGCACTGGTGTTCGACAGCTACCCGGATATGAAGCGCGCCGTCGAAGATGAAGACTTGGACGTGACGCCAGACCACATTCTTGTGCTGCGCAATGCAGGCCCCATAGGCGGGCCGGGCATGCCGGAATGGGGCATGCTGCCAATCCCGGTAAAGCTTTTGAAGGAGGGTGTCCGCGATATGGTGCGTCTCTCAGATGCGCGGATGAGCGGCACAAGCTACGGAGCCTGCGTGCTCCATGCAGCGCCGGAAGCTTCAGTAGGTGGCCCCCTCGCGCTCCTAAAAACCGGCGATCGGATCAAGCTGGATGTGCCCACACGCCGCCTCGATATGCTCGTCAGCGATGAGGAGTTGGCCGAGCGCCGGCGCGAGTGGACACCTCCGGCTCCAAAGGCCGGGCGCGGCTATGGCTGGATGTTCGCCCAGCACATCTCACAAGCGGACAAGGGCTGTGATTTCGACTTCCTGGAAAGCGCCTTTGGCGCCTCTGCGGGTGAGCCGGAGATCTTCTGATCGTGACCGGCGCCGTTAAGCTAAAGACGGTTTGCAAACGCCTGGCCAAAGCTCTGGAGGCTGAGGACCAAGACAAAGCGGCCGACCTGTTTGCTCTGTTCGCCGCCGCGGATCCTGAAAAGCAACGCCCTCTCCTGCGCGAGACGTTTCGCCTCCCGCCCGGTACCTTACTCCATTTTGCGGCCGAGGGCGGAAACGTCGAGATTGCCCGCAAGTTGATCAAGATGGGCGCAGACATCGACGCGCCCGACGGCAATGGAGACACCCCCTTGCATCTGGCTCTGCGCAACGAGCAAGAAAAGGCAGCCCTCCTGCTTCTGCGGGCGGGTGCCGATTGCAGCGGGCTCAATTGCCGGGGCTGGTTTGTGTTTCACGAGATCGCCGCCGGCCACTTTAGCGCGAAGGTCATCAAGGCTGCCTTGAGTGCCGGGGCCTCGCTGAACGTGTTTGACGAGTGGGGCGTGAGCACACCTTTGCATATTGCCGCTCATGTGGCGCGCAAACGCACTGTTGAACAGTTTATCGCAGCAGGGGCAGATGTTGATGCCGCAGGCGGCGAGGGCGCAACGCCATTCCTATTGGCAGCCCTGTTTGACAGGCCACAAATCGCGCAAGCGCTGGCCGCAGCGGGCGCCGATGTGAACGCGGCCGATAATCGAAAAAGAACCGCACTCCACTTTGCCGTCCGCCAGCGCAATCCCCGCATGGCTCGCGTGCTGCTGGATCATGGCGCCGACATGACGCGCAAAGACGATCTTGGTCAGACACCTGCCCAAATCATCCGGGCTCTTGAGGATGAGAAGATGCGCGAGCTCATAGGATCAAGTCCGGCGAACCGGCGTCCCTCAGTGTCGAAGCGCGATGAGATCTGCTTCACCATTCTGCTCATGAACTATCCAGGCTCGCCTGACTATCATGAAAGTTCATTCAACGGACGCTTGCATGAGGCCCGCCAATGGTCTCGCGGCGCGTTCGGCATATTGAAAGATGCCCTGACGCATCTGGCAGAGCGTTGGGCCGACCGACCTCTGCCGCGCAAAATTGCCTACCCGGCCTTGGAGGTTTACGACGCGATCCAGTTCTCAGTGGCCTGCCATTGGCATAAAAACGACGCTTACAAGATAGAGAATATTGACGCCGAGGAATTGCTGGACGGCCTTGATGAGCTCCGCAACATCGTGACAGCCCTCATCGGGGGCAACGAACGCCTTGACGAGCCGCCGGTCACCGGAGATCTCAAAGCGCTTTAAACGGGCATCCGCTCGTGTAGCTCGTCAATATAGCTTTGCGCAAAGGCTGTGCCGGGCGCGCGGTCATAGCAAAAGAGCGCCACCACTCTATTTCGGTTCCCCTCAACGGGAGTGACCCGGTGCAGTGAGAGATCGCCTTTGAAGACAACCAGGTTCCCCACACCCATCTCCGGGCGGATGGCAAGTTGCTTCGGATCGGCAAGCACGGCCGCCAACGCATCATAACGCTCCTCGGTCTCGCTGCGCAGGTGGGGCGCATACTCGAACGCGCCGCCTGCTTCCGGCGCTTGCAGCAGGAGCGAGAACACCACGTCGTTGCTGTCATAGTGCCAGCCATCGGTGTCGCCCTCCCCGGCGATCTTGGCGGTGAGCGCAAGGTGCGGACAATCGCTTCTGAAGAAGCTGTCATAACCGCACAGTTCGCCCAAGAAGTCCGTCAAAGGCTGCCAATAGTAGATCCGGCGCAACGGCGAGTCGTTGGCAATCTGATAGTTCAGCACCTGATGGTAGCTGCAAGGGTGGGTGAGATTGTGCGGATGATCAGCAGGAAGGTCCGGATCTTCTTCCAAATAGGCAATCCGCTCGCTCTCGTAGCGGATCGCGCGCGGCACCAGACGCTCCAGCTCTGCGGCCATGGGCGCGATCATGTTCGGCCGCACAAAGCCCTCAAGGCAAAACAGTGCGTCACGTTCCAGCGCAGCCTTGCCTCGGGTCATCAGGCTTTCCAGCTGCGGGCTGCCGGGTTTATGGAAGGGGTAGCGATCCAGATCGATGATCTGGCCAATGTCCAAGGCTTGCATCACATCACCTCACCTGTCCGGATCTAGGTCCAGACAGGTGAAGCGGAATGTGCGTTGAACGCAAGAGAATAAATCTCAAGCCTCAACAATCGAGCGTATTGTCCCGCTCCCACTGGGTGAGGTGGCGGGTATAGTCGAGCCATTGCGCACCGCGCAGCTTCTGATAGGCGGTCATGAACTCTTCGCCGAGCGCGTCCTTCAGAACACTCGACTTCTTCATCTCGCGCAAGGCATCCAAAAGGTTGAGCGGCAGCTTCTTGGCCCCGCGCACCTTGTGGCCCTCGGTGTACATATTGAGGTCCACCCGCTTGCCGGGATCGCGCTTGTTCTTCATGCCGTCACGGCCGGCGGCCAGCAACACGGCGGGCATGAGGTAGGGGTTCACCGCCCCGTCTGCGAGGCGCACTTCAAAGCGGCCATCATCTGGAATGCGCACCATGTGGGTCCGATTGTTGCCACCATATGTCACCGTGTTCGGCGACCAGGTGGCACCGGATTCAGTAACCGGCGCGTTCAGACGCTTATAGGAGTTCACCGTCGGGTTGGTGATCGCGGTCATGGACATGGCCGAGTGCATGATCCCGCCGAGGAAGTGATAGCCCGCCTCGGAGATCCCAAGCTCGCCCTTGGCATCGTGGAAGTGGTTCTTCTTGCCCTTCTTGTCCCACAGCGAGACGTGGGCGTGACACCCGTTGCCAGTCAGGTTGGCAAAGGGCTTCGGCATGAAGGTCGCGCGCAGGCCATGCTTTTCCGCAATGGAGCGCACCATGAACTTGAAGAACGATTGCCGGTCGGCCGTCACCAGCGCATCGTCATAGTCCCAGTTCATCTCAAACTGGCCGTTGGCATCTTCGTGGTCGTTCTGATAGGGCCCCCAGCCAAGTTCTAACATCACATCGCAGATCTCGGTGATCACCTCATAGCGGCGCATCAGAGCATGCTGGTCGTAGCAAGGTTTGGACTGGGTATCCATGCCGTCGGCAATCTCGGTGCCGTCTGCGTTGGTGATGAAGTACTCGCATTCCACCCCGTGCTTCAGATACTGGTTATCCGCTTCCGCCTCAGCCAACACACGCTTCAACACATTGCGCGGCGCATGCTCGACCGGCTTTCCGTCCAACCAGGGGTCGGCGGCGAGCCAGCCCACATCTGGCTTCCAGGGCAGCTGGATCAGACTGTTCGGATCAGGGATGGCAAACATGTCCCCATCGGACGGCGACATATCGAGCCAAGCAGCAAACCCGGCAAAGCCTGCGCCCTCTTCGGCCATATCGCCAATGGCCCGGGCCGGAACCAGCTTGGCGCGCATCACGCCAAAAAGATCCACAAATGAAATCAGAAAATACTTGATCCCGCGGTCTTTGGCTTCCTTCACCAGATTTACAGCCATCCCCTTCTTCTCCTCAGTAGTTGTCTTCGTTGATTTCGTTGGCGCTGATTATTCAGCCATTCTGTCCCGGAATCCAGCCCGTTCCTGCCAGGGGCACGCCGGCCATTGCCGCCGCCTCCACTGTCAGCGCGGCCATATCTTCCGGCTCCAGGTTGCGCACGTCGGATTTGCCGTTGGCCCGCGCGAGCGTTTGGGCCTCCAGCGTCAGCACACGCAGATAGTTGGCAAGCCGTTGGCCGCCCTTCACCGGGTCGAGCCGCTTGGCCAGTTCTGGATCCTGGGTGGTGATGCCCGCCGGGTCATTGCCGGCCTGGAAGTCTTCATAGTAGCCGGCAGCAGAACCGATCTTGCGGTAATCGTCTTCATACTCAGGATCATTGTCGCCAATGGCGATTAAAGCCGCCGTACCGATCGACACCGCATCAGCACCCATGGCCAAGGCCTTGGCCACATCAGCGCCAGAGCGGATCCCGCCGGCGATCACCAGCTGCACCTTGCGGTGCATATCCAGCTCTTGCAGCGCCCGCACCGCTTCGCGCACAGCCGCCAAGGTGGGGATGCCCACATGCTCAATGAACACATCTTGCGTCGCTGCCGTGCCGCCCTGCATGCCGTCCACGACCACCACGTCCGCACCAGCTTTAACGGCCAGAGTGGTGTCATAGAACGGGCGCGCAGCCCCAACCTTCACATAGATGGGCTTCTCCCAGGCAGTGATCTCGCGCAACTCCTGGATCTTGATCTCCAAATCATCCGGCCCGGTCCAATCCGGATGCCGGCAGGCAGAGCGCTGATCGATGCCTTCGGGCAGATTGCGCATCTCTGCCACCCGCTCGGTGATCTTCTGGCCCAGCAACATGCCGCCCCCGCCCGGCTTGGCGCCCTGGCCCACAACCACCTCAATGGCATCAGCCTTGCGCAGATCATCCGGGTTCATGCCATAGCGAGACGGCAAGTACTGATAAACCAGCTGAGTGGAATGTCCGCGTTCTTCCGGCGTCATGCCGCCGTCGCCCGTGGTGGTAGAGGTGCCCACTTCACTGGCACCGCGGCCGAGCGCCTCTTTGGCGTTGGCAGACAGAGAGCCGAAGCTCATGCCCGCAATGGTGATTGGGATCTTCAGCTCGATCGGCTTCTTGGCATAGCGCGTGCCGAGCGTCACGGCTGTGTTGCAGCTCTCCCGGTACCCTTCCAGCGGATAACGAGAGGCGGACGCCCCGAGGAACACCAGATCATCAAACGTCGGCAAAGGCCGCTTAGCGCCCCAGCCGCGGATCCGGTAGATGCCCGTGTTGGCGGCCCTTTGGATTTCGTGAATGGTGTTTCTGTCGAAGGTATAGCTTTCGCGCAAACCCCAATTGTAATTGCTCATTTTGATCACCCTGCCGGCGAGAAATTAGTAGGCATCGACATTGTCGACGTTGAAATTGTAGAGCTTGCGCGCAGAGCCATAGCGGCGGAACTCAGAGGTTTCCACCCCGTCGCACCCGGCCGCATCAAGCAGCGCACGCAGCTGTTCGTGATGTTCGGGCCCCATGTCCTTTTCGATGCAGTCGGCCCCAAGGCTCGCCACCTCGCCGCGCACATAAAGCCTCGCCTCATAGATGGAATCCCCCAACGCGTCACCGGCATTGCCCAGCACCACCAGAGTTCCGGTCTGCGCCATGAACGCGCTCATGTGGCCCACACTACCTTTCACCACAATGTCGGCGCCCTTAAGCGAGATGCCGCAGCGCGCTGAGGCATCGCCGTCGATCACCAACAGCCCGCCATGGGCCGTGGCTGCCGCGGACTGACTGGCATTGCCGGTCACATGCACCCGGCCCGACATCATGTTCTCCGCCAAGCCGGTGCCGGCATTGCCGTCTACCTTAACGTCAGCCTCCTTGTTCATGCCCGCGCAGTAGTACCCCACATGGCCGTCAATGGTGACTTCCAGCGGCGCATTAAGACCGCACGCCAAGGCATGCGCACCCTTCGGGTTGGCAATGGAGAAGCTGCCCGCCTCTGCGTCCTGCAGGGCCTGGTTGGCCTGACGGACGGTGACCTCTTCCAGGTCGAAATGTGTATTCGCGCCCATCAATTGTGGCTCCAGGCATAAATGGTGGACGGCTCCGGCTCCCAAATGTTGGCATTGCGCGCATCGGGGAGCTGGGCAATGGCGCGGAACTCAGACGACATGGCCACCCAGTCATCATTCTCCGCAATCACCGCAGGCTTGCAGGCTATCGGATCGCGCAGCACGGCAAAGCCGTTCCTGACCCCGATGGCAAACGTGTAGAACCCGTCCAGGTCCTCAAGGCCGCGCTCCAGCGCCTCGTTCAAGGTATCGCCCTCACGCACCCGCCAGGAGAGGTAGCCGGCGGCGACTTCAGTATCATTCTCGGTCTGGAACGATTCTCCGTGGCGCCGCAGATTTTCGCGCAGTCGGTTGTGGTTGGAGAGCGAGCCATTGTGCACCAAGCAGGTGTCCTCACCGGTTGAGAACGGGTGGGAGCCTGCCGTGGTGATGGCGCTTTCGGTGGCCATGCGCGTGTGGCCGATGGCGTGGGTACCGGTGCGCTTGGCAAGCGCATAGTCTTCGATCACCGCGTCCGGATCACCAATGCCCTTATAGAGCTCGATCGACTTTCCAGCCGCCAAGACGGTCACATCAGGCGCATTGTCAATGATCCAGCGCCGCGCACCCAGGCCTTCCGCCGGCGTGGTGAAGAGGGCGTGGTTGCCCACGGTCTTCACGTCCACCACCTCGCCCGTAGCCTTGCTGAGGCCTTTGGCGAGCCCATCCCAATCGGTTTCATTGGTCTTGGACAGAAGGGTGATCTTGGTCCCTTCCGCCTCATCGCCATAAACCGCAAAGCCCGCTGAATCCGGGCCCCTATCGCGCATTTCTCGTAACATCAGGGCGGTCAGACGCCCCAAATCCGGCTCAAGCTCTTTGTTCTTTAAGAACAAGCCAACAATTCCGCACATATCCGGCTCCCAAATGAGTTCCAAAAGACCTTGGCATCATTGGGCCCCCCGCGTCAACAATGGGAATAAATGTTTCCTATGAGGAAATATCAGAAGTGTCGGCAAAAGCAGTCAGATGATGATCAGCCGTGCCGAACAGGGCATCGATCATGGTGAGCCGCTTGAAGTAGTGGCCGGCGGCATATTCATCGGTCATCCCGATCCCGCCATGAAGCTGAATGGCTTGCTGACCCACAAATTTGCCGGCCTTGCCGATTTGCACCTTCGTGGCCGTGGCCGCTTGGGCCAGGGCCTCATCGCCCGTATCAGCTGCCTTGGCCATGCGGAACACCATGGCCCTGGAGAGCTTATGGGCCATCAGCATTTCGGCTGCCCGGTGCTGCAGGCTTTGGAACGTGCCAATGGGCGCACCAAACTGTTGGCGGGTTTTCAGATATTCAAACGTGAGCTCATTCAGAGCGCCCATCGCGCCAACCGCCTCCGCCCCGAGCGAAATCATGGCCCGTTGTACGGTTCTGGCGATGACCGGATAAGCCCCATCCGCCTGGCCCATGAGCGCAGAGGCCTCAACCTCCACATTCTCCAAGGTGAGATCGGCAGCCCGCTGGCTGTCCTGCGTACCATAAGCACGGATGGTGAGCCCGGCTGCATCGGGCGCCACGCAGAAGAGAGAGATACCGCCCTCCTCGCGCTGGCCGCCGCTGGTGCGCGCGCTGACCACCAGAAGGTCCGCATCCGCCGCGCCGAACACAATGCTCTTTTGCCCGTTCAGCGTAAAGCCGCCTGAGCCGGCTTTGGCCTCGGTCTTCACATCCGGCAGGTTGTACCGCGACTGGCGCTCGGTATGGGCAAAGGCCAGCTTCATCTGCCCTTCGGCCACCTTCGGCAGGATGTCTGCCTTGTGTGCCTCCGTCCCGGCCTCGGCGACCAACTGTCCGCCTAAGAGCACCGTGGCAAGGTAAGGCTCCACCACCAACCCGGTGCCAAAACCCTCCAGCACCACGGCCACATCGCTCAGCGATCCGCCAAGCCCGCCATGCTCCTCCGGCAGGGGCAGCGCCAGCCAGCCCAGTTCAGCGAAGGTGGCCCAGTTCTCAGCAGCATATCCGGCGGCCTCAGCGACCCAACCCTTGCGCTGCTCAAAGCCATATTCGTCCGCAATGAACCGATCCACGCTGTCCTTCAGCAAGCGCTGCTCGTCACTCAACATAATGTCCATAAGGCTACCGGGTCCGTTCAGAGGCCAAGGATCATCTTGGCGACGATGTTCTTCTGGATTTCATTGGTTCCGCCATAGATCGAGGTCTTGCGGAAGTTGAAATAGTGGGGCGCGATGGGCGCGGCGTAGTCAGGACCGATGGGCTCTTCGTTCCAGCCATGCTCCAGCGCTTCGGGCACGAAGGGATGGGCGTAATTGCCGACCGCCTCAAGCAACAGCTCCGAGATGCCCTGTTGAATTTCCGTGCCCTTGATCTTCAGGAATGAGGATTCAGGCCCCGGCTTGCCGCCGGCGCTCTGCTCGGCCAGCACCTGCAGAACGAGAGATTCCAGGGCCAGCAAATCAATCTCGATGGCCGCGGCCTTCTCGCGGAACTTCGGATCGTCCAGCAACGTGCCCTCACCCACCGGCTCTGAGGCTGCGATCTTGCGCACCTCGGCCAGCTGGCGCCGGGAGCGTCCGATGGTGGCCATGCCGGTGCGCTCATAGCCCAGGAGGAACTTGGCGTAGGTCCAGCCTTTGCCTTCCTCGCCGATCAGGTTTTCAGCCGGCACGCGCACATTATCGAAGAACACTTCGTTGATCTCACAGCCCCCATCAATGGTTCGGATGGGTTTCACCGTGATGCCTTCAGACTTCATATCCATGAGCAGAAAAGAGATGCCCTCCTGGCGCTTGCCTTCAGAGGAGGTGCGCACCAGGCAGAACATCATGTCGGCATGCTGGGCAAACGTGGTCCAAGTCTTGGCCCCGTCCACGACGTAATGGTCCCCGTCCCGCACCGCCTTGGTTTTCAGCGAGGCAAGGTCCGAGCCCGCACCTGGCTCAGAATAGCCCTGGCACCACCAATCCTCGCCGCTTAAGATCCGCGGCAGGTAGTGAGCCTTCTGGGCATCATTGCCGAAATTCATGATCACCGGTCCCACCATGGCCAAGCCAAAGGGCAAGATGGGCGGTGCATAAGCGGTGGCCAGCTCGTCATCAAAAATATGTCGCTGCATGGGCGTCCAACCTGCGCCACCATGCTCTTTCGGCCAGCCGGGCGCGATCCAACCCTTGGCGTAGAGAATCTTGTGCCAGTCCAGGAAGTCCTCACGGCTCAAGTGCTGCCCTTTCTCCACCTTCTGGCGCAGAGCATCTGGCATACTGTCGCGCAGGAACGCACGCACCTCGTCGCGGAAGGCGATTTCATCTGGGGTCAGTTCCATCATCATTGTTCTTTGTCCTCCTCGCCAGGCTGGCGGCTCTTATATACGCACACTCTTTGAACGTGTCCCCTCCGTTCTGGTTCACTGGGGAGAAAAACCCGCCCCAAAACACTCCTCAGCACTGCTCCTTCCGGTTGTTTGCGGCCTCAACTCGTGCCACTTTGGGGTCAGCAAAAGAGCCGGGAGAACCGGCATCATTTCGTCATTTGCCTGCGTAACGGGAGGATATGTCATGAGAACTTTAACAGGTCTGATTCTGGGCGCATTGATTGCGCTTTCCAGCGCGGTGGCCGCCTGGGCCGCCGATACCGTGAAGATCGCCTTCATTGACCCCTTGTCCGGCCCCTTCGCCGCCACTGGTGAGCAGGGCCTGGTCCATTACCAGTTTGCTGCAGAAGAGCTGGTGAACAAGAAGGGCGGTGTTCTGGGTGGCAAGACGTTTGAGATCGTACCGTTCGACAACAAGATCAGCCCGAAGGAATCCCTGATCCAGCTGAAAGTGGCGATTGACCAGGGCATCCGCTTCATCGCTCAGGGCAACTCGTCGGGCGTTGCCAACGCGCTCACCGATGCCATCAAGAAACACAACCGCCGCAATCCGGAACAGCGGGTGATCT
The DNA here is from genome assembly GCA_038748855.1 of Pseudomonadota bacterium. Classification (GTDB taxonomy): domain Bacteria; phylum Pseudomonadota; class Alphaproteobacteria; order Rhizobiales; family CAJQND01; genus JAAEUE01. The sequence continues at coordinate 2,243 of JBCDIP010000019.1, read as the reverse complement.
TTCTCAACTATTCTGCCGTTGACCCGGCGCTCACCAACGCCAAGTGCAACTTCTGGCACTTCCGCTTTGACGCCAATGCCGACATCAAAATGGACGCACTGACCGATATCATCGCCAAGTCCGATGACATCAAGAAGATCTACCTGATCGGCCAGGATTACTCGTTCGGCAAAGCGGTCGCGGCTGCTGCGGTGAAGTATCTGGGCGCCAAGCGGCCCGACATTGAAATCGTCGGCAACGAATTGCACCCCATCGGCAAGGTGAAGGACTTCACCCCCTATGCCCGCAAGATCATGGCCTCCGGCGCGGATGCGATCATCACCGGAAACTGGGGTTCCGACATGGTGGGCCTTGGCAAGTCGGTGATCGCCTCTGGCTTCAAGAAGCCGATCTACACCTACTATGCCGCCTCCACCGGCATCACCAAAACCTTCGGCGCCGACGGCAAGGGTCCGCTGAAGCTGGTGCAGGAAGGGGCCATCAACCCCGCCCCCTCTGAGCGCATGACGGCCTACATGAAGGCCTTCAAAGCCAAGCATCCGGATAAGGACATGGGTCAGCCGCGCATCGCCAATGTCATCGAGATGCTCGCCAAGGCCATAGACAAAGCCGGCAGCGCCACCGACATGGTGGCCGTAGCCACGGCGCTTGAGGACATGGAGCATGACAGTATTTTCGGCTCCAAGATCGTCATGCGCGCCAAGGATCACCAAGCGATCCAGGACGTGCACATTCTGGCGCACACCGATGAAGGCATCGACTTTGATCTGGACAATTCCGGCTTCGGCCTGAAGGTGGAATCCACGGTGCAAATGGCTGCCGCCGACAGCGAAACCACCTGCAAGATGAAGCGCCCATAAACGGGCGCTCATCGCGCCGCGTTATGAGGGGCTAGAAGAGGGCGCCGGTGTCGCTTGTCCTGGTCAATTTGCTCGACGGTCTGGTGACCGGTCTGTTGCTGTTCATGCTGTGCAGCGGCCTCACACTGATCTTCTCTATGATGGGTGTGCTCAACTTCGCCCATGCCTCCTTCTATATGCTGGGCGCGTACTTCGGCTATCAGATCAGCACCTACGTGGGCTTCTGGCCCGCGTTGCTGATCGCACCGGTCATTGTCGGCGTGGCCGGGGCGCTGGTGGAGCGATATGGCCTGAGGCGCGTGCACAAGTTCGGCCATGTGCCAGAGCTCATCTTCACCTTTGGGCTGGCGCTGCTGATTGAAGAGGTGGTGCAGTTTTTCTGGGGCAAGAGCCAGATGGCGTTTGAAGAGCCGGAGATCTTGAAGTTCGCCGCCTTCTCCATCGCCGGCAACGCCTTTCCAGCCTACAAGGTGTTCATGATCTTTGTGGCTGTGGGGATCTTCCTGGTGTTGCTCTACATTCTCACCCGCACCCGGGTGGGCCTCATCATCCAAGCGGCCCTCTCCTATCCGGAAACGGTCCAAAACCTTGGGCATAACGTGCCGCTGGTCTTCATGGGCGTGTTCGGCGTCGGCACGGCGCTCGCCGGTCTTGCCGGGGTGATCGCAGGCCCAGTGCTCGGCACCTTCCCCGGCATGGCGGTTGTGCTGGGCACCATTGTTTTTGTCACCATCGTGGTGGGTGGGCTCGGCTCGCTCTGGGGCGCTCTGGCGGCCTCTTTGCTGATCGGCTGGCTGCAGACCTTTGCGGCGTCCTACAACGTGACCATGCGGGACGTGCTGTTAACTCTCGGCCTCACCGAACCGGCAGATCTCGCGGCCAGTGCGCTCAGAGATCTGTGGACCCTCACCCTGCCCCAGATCGGGCCCATCCTGCCTTATCTCCTGATGGTGCTGGTTCTGGCATTCCGGCCCCAGGGCCTCTTTGGAAAGCGGGAAACATGAGCCCCGCCTTACGTCCTCTGGCCCCCTGGGGCGTGGCGGCTCTGGTGCTCGCCGTGCTGCCGTTCATCTTTGCCTCAGGCGCAGCTCTGACGGTGATGAACCAGATGGCCATCACCATCATCTTTGCGCTCGCCTATAACATGCTGCTCGGCCAGGGCGGCATGCTGTCCTTCGGCCATGCGGTCTATATGGGCCTTGGCGGCTTCTTCTGCGTCCACCTGATGAACTGGGTGGAGTATGACAACCTCTGGCTGCCCCTGCCCCTGCTGCCTTTCTTCGGCGGCCTCTTCGGTCTTTTCTTCGCGATGATCGTCGGCACGTTCTCCACCCGCCGGGCAGGCACCGTCTTTGCCATGATCTCGCTGGGGGTAGGCGAGTT
>JBCDIP010000018.1:0-14801 GCA_038748855.1 Pseudomonadota bacterium | reverse complement strand
TCATCGTCGCCGGCGTGGCCATCTTACAGCTGCCGGACGCCCCAACGAGCAAGCAAGGCAAAACGGTCAAAGCCGTCAGCGCGCCCAGCGGCATGATGGCACGGAATGCCCCTCAGGTGCCCTTCCGAAAGAGCAAGTCCGACAAGCTTTTCGTGACGCTCTAGCTTATTGCAGCAGCCATGCTGTCTGATCGGCCTTACAGATGCCCTTCAGACCGCCGGGGATATCGGCGCTGGCCAGCTTCGTCACCTTGTAATGCGGCGCATAAAGCTGCTCGATTTCCTCCCCAACGACCGAAAGGGGCGGGCCGGCCATTTCCGACTGATCATACTCCACCGCAACGAGCAGCTGCGGGGCCCGGCTCGTCAGCACCACGAGGTGTTCGGCGTAGCGTTGGCGCATCTGTGCCGGCAGGGCAATGAGCGCCGCGCGATCGTATATGGCTTGGACGGGCCCGAGCATCTCCGCACTGAGGGAAAAGATATCACCTGCAAAGATATCCATATTCTCCGCGCTGTAGCGAACCAGGTCGCCCACCGGGGTGCGATCGGGCTCCAACCGGAGATTTTCAAACAGCTGCTCAATCGCCAGCTCGCTCAGCTCTGCACCCAGGACATGCTGTCCGTTGGACAGGAACCAGCCAATGTCCAAGGTCTTGCCGCATAAGGGCAAAAACACCCGCTCGCCCGGCTTAAGCCCTAAGTGACCGCCATGGGCCACCATCAGGGGGTTGTGGGCCTCCTGGTGGAAGCCAAGTTGGTTCATTTCCCATTTCTCGTGCCAGAATTCTGCGTCCATGATCACTCCTGAAACATTGTCATTTTGTCATCTTGAGGTTTAGGATACGACCTCAAGTTGACTTGAGGTCAATACAAAAATGAACACATCTGAAGTGCTGGACATTGGCGAAGTTGTGAAGCTCTGCGGGCAGCCTGCCTCCACCTTGCGCTACTATGAAGAGATTGGCCTGATCCGCTCAGCAGGTCGCCAGGGGCTGCGGCGGCTCTACACCGCCGATGTGGTTCAACGCTTGGCGCTGATCGCCCTTGGGCGGAACGCTGGCTTCTCGTTGAATGAAATTGCCAGCATGTTTGGCGCGGACGGCACACCTCAGATCGATCGCAAGCAACTTCTGGCGAAAGCTGACCAGCTGGACAAGACCATCAAGCAATTGGTGGCAATGCGGGACGGCCTACGCCACGCCGCCAACTGTCCTGCTCCGAGCCATTTGGAGTGCCCGAACTTTCAGCGCTATCTCAAGGTCGCCGCAAAGCACCCTGTGAAGCGCAAGACCATCGCTTAGGTGCTCACCGGGCTTCGGGCGTCCGCCAGGATCCGTCCGCCAATGCCTACAAAGCAGACGCCCGCTGCCCGCTCGACCCAATGGCGGGCGTTCTGGAAGCGTTTGATCACCGGGGCCGATGACATGAAGAGGCTGACCAGCGTGTACCAGAAAAGCGAGCTGGTCATGACCAGCGCAATCATCAGCCCCATGAGCCAGAACGGGGTGGTGGGTGTAATGGCCGTGGCGAATACGGAGGCAAACAGCACAACTGCCTTGGGATTGGTCATGTTCACCAGGAACCCGAGCGCAAAGGGGTGAAGCCCGCGCCTTGGAGCCGGCGTGGTCACATCAATCGCCTCAGGCTTGGTGAGGATCAGCTTGATGCCAAGATAGATCAGATAGCTGCCGCCCAAAACGCGCACCAACCAGGTAAGCCAGTAATACTCCGCCAGCACCGCAGCCAGGCCGAGGAGGCTGAGGGAGGCATAAAGCCCCAAGCCCAGCGTGACGCCCAAAGTGGTCAGGAGCCCAGCTTTGGTGCCTTGGGTCATGGACGTTCTGACCACAGCCACAAAGTCCGGCCCCGGCAATATCAGGGCGGGGATGAAGATGGCAAAGACGCCGATAAGAATGATGAGATGTTCCATACTCTTCTCCTCACATGTAACCGGGGGGCGGTGCAAGGCCCTCCAGTTCGGCTTCCAGCATCGCGGCGATGGCAAGCGGCGTTGCGTCCTCTTGCTGCGGGCCGATGATCTGAACCCCTAAGGGCAGCCCGTCACGGCTGAGCCCCACCGGAGCGGCTGTTGCCGGCAGATGGCAGACGGTGGCAAGCCCGGCCCAGCGCAGGAGCTCCATATAGGGGTGCTCCTCGCCGTTCACCACAATGCGCCGGTCCGGCACCCGTGTCTCGGTATCGTGCGGAAAGGCCGGCACCGCCGTGACCGGGCACAGCACGCCATCATAGCTGGCAAAGAACTCACCCCATTTGGCCTTCAAGGCTTCGCGCCTGATGTTCAGCCCAAGATAACCGCCATAGGTGAGCACTGTGCCGCGGGCCTGCAGGGTCAGATCATCGATCGCGTCTTCAGGAGCGCTTGCTGCATGCTCTCGCATGAACGCCAAAGTCTGCTCCGGCCAATCGGTACTGATGATGGAGGACAGGATGGTCAGATAAGTGGCGTGGGAGGTCTCAAAGGCAAAGTCCGGCCGCGCGTCATAATCGAGCTCGCATCCGGCTTGCTCAAGCGCACGGGCCGCCGTCTCCACCGCCTCTTTGATCTCTGCATCTACCTGCGCAAACGGGTCATCGGACCAGACGGCAATGCGCTTGCTGGTCCGCGCCGGCGGAATTTGGATCTGAACGGCTTTGTCCGCCGGATCGGGCCCGGCCATGACGTCCAGCAGCATATGCAGGTCGGCAACGCTGCGCCCAAAGGGTCCGGAGACTGCAAGGTCCGCCACGCCCCGTCCCCAGGGGGCTGGAGGGATATGGCCGCGGGGAGACACAACGCCGAAAGAGGGCTTGTGCCCATAAAGCCCGCAGAAATTGGCGGGCACGCGGATGGAGCCGCCAATATCGGAGCCAATCTCTGCAGCCACCAAGCCGGCGCTCAACGCCGCCACCGCACCGCCGGACGAGCCACCCGGCGTGCGCTCCAGGTTCCACGGATTGTTGGTGCGCCCGTAAAGATCGTTGTAGCTCTGCCAGTCGCCGGAATAGACGGGCACATTGGTCTTTCCCAGAATGATCGCACCTGCAGCCCTCAGGCGCGCCACAGGGTCTGCATCGCTCTCAGGCACATGGTCCTTCAGCTCCACTGCCCCGCCGGATGACACCATGCCGGCCACCTCAAAAGCGTCCTTGATGGTCATGGGCAGCCCGTGGAGCGCACCCCAGCTTTCGCCGCGAGCTGTGGCCGCGTCGGCCTCATCGGCCCGCGCCCGGGCCGCCTCAAGATCGCTCACCACAATGGCATTGAGCGCCGGGTTATGGCGCTCGATCCGCGCCGCATAATGATCCAACAATTCGCGGGCGCTAAGTTCCTTTTGTGAGATCAGACCGGCGAGTTCAGTGGTAGGCTTAAAGGCAAGATCGCTCATGGGACACCTCCGGTTTGCACGGGTGCATAAGTGAGTTGTGACAAGTCTCGTTGGGCGCTATATCGTGGCCTTCAAAGGGAGACTAATTGCGCAAAAAACGCAAGGTGGAGGGAGCACTCATGCAAGGATTAATGCAGGACTGGCCGCTATTGACCCATAAGGTCTTGGATCATGCGGCCATCTATCATCCTGATCAGGAAATCGTCTCGCGCAGCGTGGAAGGTCCGATCCACCGGCAGACCTATGCCGACCTGAATCGGCGTGCGCGCAAGCTCGCCAGCGCCTGCGAGAAGCACGGCATGAAGCTCGGCAATGTGGCCGGCACGATGGCCTGGAACGGCTACCGCCACCTGGAGGTCTGGTATGGCGTCATGGGCCTTGGCGCTGTGGTCCACACGCTGAACCCGCGGCTCTTTCCCGAGCAGCTGATCTACATCATCGACCATGCCGAAGACAGCTGGTTCTTTGTGGACCTCACCTTCGTCCCCATCATGGAAGGCATTCAGGACAAGCTGCCCAGCATCAAGAACTTCGTGGTGATGACCGACCGCGAGCATATGCCGGACACCTCTCTCAGGGGCGCGCTGTGTTACGAGGAGCTACTGGCGGAGGGCGATGAGGGTTTCGTCTGGCCGGAGTTTGATGAGAACACCGCCTGTGGCATGTGCTATACTTCAGGGACCACCGGCAATCCGAAGGGCGTGGTCTATTCCCACCGCTCCAACGTGCTCCATGCCATGACCACCAACATGGCCGATGCCCTGGGTTTTCGCAGCACAGATGCGGTGATGCCTGTGGTGCCTATGTTCCATGCCAACGCCTGGTCCACAGCGTTCTCCGGACCAATGGCCGGGGCAAAGATGATCATGCCAGGCGCCATGATGGACGGGGCCAGCATCTATGAGCTGCTGGATACTGAACAGGCCTCGATCACTCTGGCGGTGCCGACCGTCTGGCTGATGCTGCTGCAATATCTGGAGCAGAACCCGGACAAGAAACTTGAAGCGCTCAAGCGCGTGGTGATCGGCGGCTCGGCCTGTCCGGAATCTATGATGAAGGCGTTCGAGGAAGACTACGACGTGGAGGTTATCCACGCCTGGGGCATGACCGAGATGAGCCCGCTGGGCACCCTGGGCACCAGAAAGGGCGGTATGGAAAACATGAGCCACGAGGAATGGTGGCCCATCAAACTGAAGCAAGGCCGCCCGCCCTTTACGGTTGAGATGCGCATTACCGATGATGATGAGAAAGAGCTGCCCCGCGATGGCAAGGCGTTTGGTCATCTGGTGGTTCGGGGACCCTGCATCTCCAAGGCCTACCTGAAAGGCGAAGGCGGGAACATTCTCGACAGCCAGGGCTATTTCGACACGGGCGATGTGTCGACGGTGGACGAATACGGCTTCATGCAGATCACCGACCGCTCCAAGGACGTTATCAAATCAGGCGGCGAATGGATCTCTTCCATTGATCTGGAGAACATCGCCGTGGGTCACCCTGATGTGGCCGAAGCTGCGGTGATCGGCATTGAGCATCCCAAGTGGGATGAGCGCCCCCTTTTGGTGATCGTCAAGAAGGAGGGTGCGGAGCCAGCCGGAGACGACATCCTGAAGTTCATGGAAGGCAAGATCGCCAAATGGTGGATGCCGGACGATGTAGCGTTCGTGGAGGAGATCCCTCACACGGCGACCGGCAAGATCTCCAAGCTGCAGCTGCGGCAGCAGTTTGAAGACTATTCGTTTCCGACAGCGTGAGATGACCAGCGCCCGGTTGGTGACCCGCTTTGCCAAACCGGAAGACCACTCGGTGCTTGCTGAACTGTTGCTCACCGCCAACCGTCACTATTGGGGAGAATGGGATGGCGCTGAGGCTATGACCGCAGCAGCGGCGGAGGCTATGGTCACCGGCCGATCCGGGTGCACAGCATTCATAGCGTGGCTGGATGGCGAGCCTTGCGCATTTGCAACAGTGGCCATTTTGCACCCAGCGTTAAATGAGCATGGCACTTTGTTCATGAAGGATCTGTTCGTTGCCGAGGGGGCTCGCGGAACTGGGATTGGCACGCAAATCATGCAACACCTTGCAAAACAGGCCGTTGAGCTTGGATGCGAGCGGTTCGATTGGACAGCGGAGACGGACAACCCTCAGGCGCTGGCGTTTTACGATCAGATGGGCGCGGAGCGCATTGATGAAAAGATCTATTTCAGGTTCAGCGGCGAGACGTTGACTGGCTTTGCCGCATCCGGTGCAAAGGGCGATGACCGTTGATCGCTTCCTGGCCGGGTGATGCTGGAGCGGAGCGCGTGGCCAGGGATTAGAGCTTGCCAATCCCGACGAGCCGGTCGATCGGGGCAAAGTCGTCGTTCAAAAGAGTGGGCGTCTTTTGCGCAGCGCGTGCCGCGAGCCTGCGGGGTGACAGCCTGACAAAGCGGCGGCCGTCTTCGCGTGGATCGTCAGCGTGCGTCAAACCGCTAGGCTTCTCGGAGGCGAACAGCACGAAGGTGGTGCGCCCACCCGACGCAATGTCTCCTTCCTCAGCAAAGATCTCCACGTCGGGGAACACGGCCTTCAAGGTATGATGCACGGCCATGAGAGCGTCCAGCCGTTCGGCATGGTCCACAACGTTCATCGCATAGACGCCACCAGGTTGAAGGCGCCGGCGAACAAGCGCGAAGAACTCTCGGGTGACAAGATGTGAGGGAACGGCAATGTCGGTGAAGGCATCACCCACAATCACCTCAAAGCGCTGATCCACCCGGCCGAGCGCGACCCGCGCATCGGCATGTACAATCTGAACCCGTTCGGTCTCAAACCACATGTCTCGCCGGGCTAGCTCCGTCACGGCCGGATCGACTTCAGCCACCGTAATCGTTGCGCTGGGAGATGCCGCCTGCCAGGCGCGCGGCAATGTGTAAGCGCCGCCGCCGATGAAGAATGAGGACTTGGGCGGCGCGCCCAGCCTCAATGTGAGCACCCGGTCCATCAGCGCCACATAGGGCGTGACCAGGCGCTCTGGGGCCTCCTTCACATTGATGCCGTGGCCCAGATGGTCCAGCACCACAAGCTTGGCTTCTGCATCGACCTGGCTTGAAAAATCGATGATGCGGATACAGTAGTACCGGCTCTCTTTGGTGCAGACCTCGGCGGCGTTGAGGTTGTAGACGCTCAGCGCCAGCGCTGCTCCTGAGAGGATAGCCATGGCCCAGCGATGGCGGACCGTGCCGGCCGCAAGATGCAACGCCCCCGCCAGAGCCATATAGATCAACACCACCACCAGAATGGTGAGCGCCGTCCCCAGCCAGGAGATGAACAGAAAGCCTGCCGCCAGGGTGCCCGCGATGGCACCGAAAGAGCCGGCCGCAAACACCGCCCCCAGCACGATACCCTCCTTGCCCGGCTCCAAATCAACCAGCGTGCGCGCAAGGACCGGAGCTGGGACGCCAGCGAAAAACGAGGGCAAGAACGCAATGATCGAAGCGAGGATCAAGATGGCCGCTCCGGCATTCGTCACCCCGGAAATCACGCCCTGGGCGAACCACCGCAGAAGCACCAACGTCAGCGCCGTTGTGAGGGCGGCAAGCGCCATGGCGAGCGCCGTGTGTGCAAGGGCATCCTCGGTTGGCTTTTGGGCGATGTGCCCGCCAGCCCAATGTCCGAAGGAAAAGCCGGCCAGAACCACGGCAATCACCGCCGTCCAGGTGTACAGCGACATGCCTACGTAGGGCGCCAGCATGCGGCCGGCCACAATCTCCACCACAAGACCAGCCGCCGCCACCAGCATCTGGACGATGATGAGCATGGTCACACTGCGAAAGAGTGTATGAGGGCCCGATTGAGGATGGGTGGCTTCGTGATCGCTCATGCAAGGATTTAGATCAGGTCCTCACCGGATCTGTCCAGCAATCAATTGGCAGTGCGCTGCCGTTAAGCCGTCGGCGTCTGGCGCCAGACCGCCATGGCTTCAGCCTTCACCGGACCGAAGCCCCTCACCGCGAGCGGGGCTTCCAACACCCTTAGCCAGTGGTCTTCGCGGTTCGCAGTATAGGCCTGCGCACACTGCTCCATCTGTGCCTCGAACTGGCTGATCATTGCGCGCTCTTCCCGGCGCTCGGCGGCATAACCAAACGGATCGAACGGAGTGCCGCGCAGGAACTGGAAGCGCTTGAGCAGAGAAAAGCCTAGCTGCGCACCAAACCCGAAAGCCATCTTGCGTGGCCTGCCGCGATCATCCTTCCGCCACGCCAACACGGGCGGCGCCAGATGGTGCACCAGCTTCACCGGACCTTCAAAGTCCTGCTCGAGGGTGCTCAAAAACGCCGGGTCTGTGTGGAGCCGCGCCACCTCATACTCGTCCTTATAGCTCATCAGCTTGAACAACGATTTGGCTGCGGCACGGGCCAGAGCTTCAGGAACCCGCGCGGCAAGAGCTTCGACCTTGGATCTGTAGCGCTCTGCCCACCGGTCATCTTGATAGGCGGTGAGAAATTCTGCGCGCCGGTTCACCAGCTCCTCCAAAGACTGCTGGTCTACGCCCTGCGATGCCTCGCGCAGCGGAACCTTCTCTGGATCAGCGACCAACAGACGGCCCAGCGAGAATGCGGCCTTATTCGTGTCGACCGCAACGCCGTTCAGCTCGATCGCCTGGAGCAGCGCCTCCAAGGTGAGCGGCACGAGCCCGTTCTGCCAGGCCGCCCCAAGCAACATGACATTGGCGTAGACGGGATCGCCCAACAGATGGTGTGCCTCAGCATTGGCATCAAAGCCAGCCACATTCTGCGAGCCCACAAGCGCCTTGATAGCTTCGCGGCGGTCTGCAATCGCAAGATCAGCATCGCGGTTCAGAACCACATCACCTGTTGGCATGGACGCAAGGTTAAGCACCGCCTGGGTTGCCGGGTTGTAGCAGGCCGATGCTTTGGGGGATGTGGACACCACCAGATCGCACCCAATGACCGCATCGGCGCTGCCGCGGTCAATCCTGGCCTGATGAAGGGCTCCGGGGTCATCAGACAAGCGCACATAGCTGAGAACCGATCCGTACTTCTGGGCAAAGCCGGTGAAGTCGAGCACGCTGGCGAACTTGCCCTCCAAATGGGCCGCCATGGCGACCAGCGCCCCAATGGTCACCACACCCGTTCCCCCAACACCGGTGATGAGCAGATTGTGGGGCTCACTCAAAGGCCTTACCGGCGGGGCTGATAGGTCAGCGATCAGCTGCTGCACCTGGTCTTCGCTCAGCTTGGCGGACTTCCGGAGCCGCCCCTCTACGGTGACGAAGCTGGGGCAGAACCCATTGAGGCAAGAATAGTCCTTGTTGCACGCCGACTGGTTGATCCGCCTCTTGCGGCCAAATTCGGTCTCTACGGGTTCCACACTCAGACAGTTGGACTCAACCGAGCAATCGCCGCATCCCTCACAGACAAGCTCGTTGATAATGACATGCTTGGTCGGCGCGGGCGCCTCACCGCGTTTGCGGCGGCGCCGCAGCTCGGTGGCGCAGGCCTGATCATAGATCAGAACACTCACCCCAGAGACGGTGCGGAGCTCCCGCTGCACCGTGTTCAGCTCTGAGCGGTCGTGCACGCTGGTTCCCGCCGGGAGGTGGCTGCGTCGGAAGCGCTCCGGGGCACTAGAGATGAGGGCAATGCGGGCCACACCCTCCGCCCGGCACGCATGGGCGATGGCCTCAACACTGAGCGGCCCGTCTACCGGCTGGCCGCCCGTCATGGCGACGGCATCGTTGAACAAAATCTTGTAGGTGATGTTCGCCTTGGCCGCGATGGCCTGGCGGATGGCCATGGAACCGGAGTGATACCAGGTTCCCTCGCCGAGGTTCTGGAACACATGGCCCTTGCCGGTGAACTGAGAGGACGCGGCCCAGTTGACCCCCTCCCCGCCCATTTGGATGAGGGAGGACGTTTCGCGGTTCATCCAGCTCGCCATGAAATGGCAGCCGATCCCTGCTAGGGCGCTGGAGCCTTCCGGCACCTTCGTGGACGTGTTGTGCGGGCAGCCGGAGCAGAAATAGGGCGTGCGCACCGCGCCATCTATCTGAAGCGGAACGGATGGCTCAGCGGTTAATGCCTGAGCGCGCTCAAGAAAACCCTCTCCTGGGAAAAGCCCATCGAGACGGCGGGCAATAAGCGGCACCAACTGCAAGGGCGAGAGCTCACCAGTCCAGGGGATCAGGCGCTTGCCCAGTTCATCGTTCTTGCCCACCATGCGTTCCGGTTTGTCACCGGGCCAGTCATAAAAATACTCCTTGAACTGACTTTCAATAATGCCGCGCTTTTCTTCCACCACGACCACTTCGCGCTTACCGCGCACAAAATCCAGAGCAGCCTTGCGCGCCAACGGCCACACCATGCCCACCTTGTAGATGTCGATCCCCAGGGCACGGCACCGCGCCTCGTCCACGCCCAACAGGCGCAGCGCTTCCATCAGATCAAGATGACCCTTGCCCGTAGAGACAAAGCCGAACACTGCATCCTTCGTATCGTAGATCAGCCTGTCGATTGGGTTTGCTTCAGCGAACGCAAACACCGCGTGCTTCTTGGCCTCCATGCGTTCTTCGATCTGGGGCCCCGGCAAGTCCGGCCAGCGATAGTGCAGCCCGGTGGCCGGTATCTCATAGTCGGGCTTTGCGAAATCGCGATCTGGTTTGAGTTCAACAACAGCCGAAGCCTCTACGGTTTCCGAAACCGCCTTGAACCCAACCCACATGCCGGAGTAGCGCGACAGGGCGTAACCATACTCGCCGAACTCCAGATACTCGCCCACAGTAGAAGGATTGAGCGTCGGCATGAACCAGGCCATGAACGCAACATCGGACTGGTGCGGCATAGACGAGGAAACGCAACCATGATCGTCGCCGGCCACCACCAGAACGCCGCCAGTTGGAGATGAACCGTACGCATTGCCATGCTTCAGGGCATCGCCGGCCCGGTCCACCCCGGGGCCCTTGCCGTACCACAGCGCAAACACCCCATCCACCTCGCGGCCCGGCTGGGTTTCAACCTGTTGCGATCCCAACACCCCCGTGGCCGCTAAGTCCTCGTTGATCGCCGGTTGGAACTTCACTCCCAGATGTTCCAGCGCGGCCCCTTGGCGCCAGAGCTCCATATCAAGGCCACCGAGCGGTGAGCCCCTGTAGCCGGACACATAGCCCCCAGTGTTGAGGCCGTGGCGTTCGTCCCTGCGCGCCTGATCGAGCACCACTCGCACCAGAGCCTGGGTGCCGCTGAGGAACACGCGGCCCGCCTGTTTCTGATAGCGATCGCTCAGGCGGTAGTGGGTGAGAGAAAGAGGGTGGGCAGTCATGCGGATCTCCGTGCTGCCACAAGCTTATACCGATTTGAGAGAAATTATTTCCCGAATATTGCTCTAGTAAAACACATTCTGGTAGTATCTACCAATCAGTGTGATAAAAAGGATGTTCCTCCCGATGACCACCGTTCGAGACTCCGACCGTGCCTTGCTGAGCACCCTGCAAGAGGATGGCCGCATCTCCAACCAGGATCTCTCTGCAGCAGCCGCCATGTCCACATCAGCCTGCTGGCGCAGAATGAAGGCTCTGGAGGAAGAAGGCGTGATTGAACGGTATGCGGCAATCCTGAACGCCGATGCGTGCGGGCTGACCTTTCACGCTATTGTTCACATCACCCTATCGCGCCATCGGGCAGAGTTTGTGGAGGCGTTCCTCAACGCCATCGTGGAGCGTTCGGAAGTGATGGACTGCTTTGCCACCACGGGAGATGCAGATTACTTCCTGAGGGTTTGTTGCGCTGACCTGGACGCCTACAACGCGTTCCTGGAGCATTTCCTGTTCAAGCTGAACGGCGTCTCCAACATCAAAACCCATCTGGTTCTGCGCCGGATCAAGCAGAGCACACGGCTGCCCCTATAGGCCGCTATCGCGCGCGGTACTCGCTGGTCAACGAGGGCACGCCATCGGTTACGATCTTTCCGCGCTCCAACAGATGCTCAACATGGGCGAAGGTGGACATGGCGGCGGCGGGGTGGAGTTTGGGATCAACCTCCGCATAGACCGCCTTAACGATCTCGCCGATCGTGTAGTCACCTTTTTGAATGCGTCTTAAGATCGCCTCTTCGCGCATCTTGCGATGGGTGACGAACCCGCGCACGAAATCTCGCGGCGCACGCTTGGGCGGCCCGTGGGTGGGCCAATAGATCTCGTCGCTGCGGCCCAGGACCGTCTCCAGCGATGAAAAGTAGTCAGACATGTTGCCATCCGGCGGCGTGATCACGCTGGTGGACCAGGCCATCACATGATCGCCGGAGAAGAGCGCATTCTCTTCAGCCAACGCGAACGCCATATGGTTGGAGGTGTGACCAGGAGTGAAGACGGCCTCAAGGGTCCAGCCGGTGCCCTCGATCACATCACCATGGCGCACCTCAACGTCGGGCACAAAGTCCATGTCGCCGCTCGCATCAAGGCGCACATCGCCGCTCTCCACCTGGCGGGCGCGACCTGAGCCATGGGGCCCATAGGCGTAGGTCTTGGCGCCCGTGTCCGCCTTGAGGCGCGCAGCAAGCGGAGAGTGGTCCATGTGGGTGTGCGTGATGATGATGTGGCTGACGGTCTTACCATCCAACTCGCCGATTAGGTCCGCATAGTGCGCCTCGTTGAGAGGGCCTGGATCGATCACGGCCACGTTGTTTTCGCCCACGATGTAGGTTCCGGTGCCGGTGAACGTGAACGGGCCGGGATTGTTGCAGATCAGGCGCCGGATCAAAGGCGATACCTGATCGGTCCGCCCATGGGCAAAGTCCAGCTCGCGTTCAAACGCCAATCCACTCATCGCGATGTCTCCCGTTCAAGAGTGAGAGCTTCTAGCACGGCGAAACTTTGCTTGTCGCGGAAGTTCAAGCCCAATATACCACCGGCCACAGCTTCCTGAACGCCGGAGCGGCCCCTTGAGCCTCCTCGCCAACAAACAGCCTCCAATCGCAGACGTCGCCTGGCCGGACCATTCCTTGCTGCGAGCGATCATTCTGGTCTTTGCCGGCGCTCTGTTGCTCGCCATCTCTTCAAAGCTCTCCATTCCCATGGCGCCCAAGAGCCTGTTTCCGGTTCCGGTCACGCTGCAAACTCTGGTGGCTTTGGCGGTGGGCACAGCATACGGCTGGCGCCTGGGCGGGGCGACGGTACTGCTCTATTTCTCGCTTGGTGCCTTGGGTCTGCCGGTTTTTGCACAAGGGGGCGGGCTCCATCATCTCTGGACCGCACCCACGGCCGGCTATCTGCACGGCTTCTTGTTCGGAGCGGTTTTGATGGGCTGGTTTGCGAGCCTTGGCCTGGACCGCTCAGCTGCGAAACTCTTTCCGGCGATGCTGGCCGGACATGCGGTGATCTACTTCTTCGGGCTCATGTGGCTTGCCAGCTACGTGGGCATGAACGCAGCGCTGGCTATTGGATTCAAACCGTTCGTCATCGCCGATATTCTGAAATGCGCACTTGGCGCACAACTCTTCCCCCTCGCCTGGAAAGCTCTCAAAGAATAAACAGGACCCTGCTCGACATGCCCAACCTCGATAGCGACTTTATCCGCAGCCAGTTTCCCGCCTTCTCGGAGAGTTCACTTCAGGGCCAGGCCTTCTTTGAGAATGCCGGCGGGTCCTATGCCTGCGGCCAGGTGATCGATCGCCTCACCCGCTATTACCGGGAAACCAAGGTGCAGCCCTATTGGGCGTTTGCAGCCTCGGCCAAGGCCGGCGCCCAGATGGATGCAGCCTACGAGCGGATCGCGGGTTATATGAATGTGGCAGCCGATGAGGTGAACTTCGGGCCGTCCACCACCCAGAACACCTATGTGCTCGCCAACGCCTTCCGCCCACTGTGGGCAGACGGTGATGAGATCATCGTCACCAACCAGGATCACGAAGCCAATGGCGGTGCTTGGCGCCGGCTGGCGGACCGCGGCATTGTGGTGCGCGAGTGGAGGGTGAATCCGGACACCGGGCAGCTGGACCTGAGCGATCTCGATAAGCTCCTGACCAGCAAGACCAAGCTGGTGGCGTTCCCCCATTGCTCAAACATCGTGGCGCATATCAACCCGGTCCGCGAGATTGCCGACAAAGCGCACAGTGTGGGCGCCCATGTGGTGGTGGATGGGGTCTCTTATGCACCGCACGGCCTACCGGACGTTGAGGCGCTTGGGGCGGATGTTTACCTCTGCTCGCTCTACAAGGTTTATGGACCCCACCTGGGCCTGATGGTGGTGCGCCGGGCGCTTCGGGACGCGCTGGCCAATCAGAGCCACTACTTCAACGAAACCAATTCCCGCGCCAAGCTCACACCGGCCGGCCCGGACCATGCCCAGATTGCCGCGGCCGGCGGAGTGGCCGACTACTTTGATGCGGTCCATGCCCATCATTTCAGCGATAATGCAGATGCGCCAACCCGCGGCCGGCGGGTGCATGACCTGTTTCGCGGCCAAGAAGAGGCCCTTCTTGCCCCGCTCTTGGACCATCTGCGCGGGCGCAATGATGTGCGCCTGCTTGGCCCGTCCGACGCTGCCGTGCGCGCTCCCACCGTGGCGCTGCAAACCCTGCGCGCGAACCCCCATGAGATTGCCGAGACCCTGGCGCAGAAGGGCATTATGGCCGGTGCTGGAGACTTCTATTCGGTTCGCGTGATCGAAGCGATGGGGGTTGACGTTGACCCCGGTGCTCTGCGCGTGTCGTTCGTGCACTACACCACCCGCGATGAGGTGGACAAGCTGATCGCCGTCCTTGATGAAACGCTGAGCCAGCATGAGCGCTGAGGCCATAGAGCTGCGCCGGGCAAAGCGCGAAGACCTTGAGGCCATCGTGGCTATGCTGGCCAATGACCCCTTGGGCAGCGGGCGCGAAGATGCCTCCCTCCCCTTAAGTGAGCCTTACCTCAAGGCCTTTGAGGCGCTCGACCAAGACCCGAACCAACTGCTTGCAGTGGCCGTGGCGCAGGACGAGGTCGTGGGCACCTTGCAGCTTTCGTTCATCCCCGGCCTGGCACGCACCGGCATGTGGCGCGGACAGATTGAGGCGGTGCGCATTGCCGAAGACTTCCGCAATTCAGGCCTCGGCCAGCAGATGTTCCAATGGGCTATTGAGCAATGCCGCGACCGGGACTGCGGCCTGGTGCAGCTGACCACTGACAAGACCCGGGCTGGTGCGCATCGGTTCTATGAACGGCTCGGCTTTGAAGCGAGCCACGTCGGCTACAAGCTCAAGTTCCGCTGACCGGAGGGTTACTTAGCGCCAATGCCGTAGACCATCGTCTTGACCGTCCTCAGCGCGATCAGAATGTCGAGCCAGAGCGAGCAGTGTTTGATGTAGTAGAAGTCGTAGTAGAGCTTCTCGTGCACATCTTCCAGGTCAGCCACATGGCCCTGGTTGACCTGCGCCCAGCCGG
>JBCDIP010000017.1:0-15203 GCA_038748855.1 Pseudomonadota bacterium | reverse complement strand
GACCGGCACCAGCTATGGCTACCGGGATGCATGGGCGGTAGGCTATGACGGCCGGCATGTGCTCGGCGTTTGGGTGGGACGGCCCGACAATGGGGCCGTGCCCGGTCTCACGGGTCGCTCGTCAGCTGCGCCTGTGCTGTTTGCCGCGTTTGGTCAATTGGGCCTGAGCGGGGCGGCCTTTCCGGCAGCGCCGGCTGGAGCTCTGCGGCTAAGCCGCGCTGAGCTGCCGGTCACATTGCAGCGGTTCTCCGCTCCAAATGCCAAATTGCATATGTCAAAAGCGCCTGAACGTGCGCCCAAGATCGTTTACCCACCCAAGGGCGCACACGTAGAGCTCGCCACGTTAGCGGACGGCAGCGTGATGCCGCTTGCGGTGAAGGTTCAGGAGGGCCGACCTCCGTTCCGCTGGCTCGCAAACGGCGCGGTGCTGGCCGAGCGGAGCCGAAAGCGCATGGCCACATGGACCCCCACGGGGGCTGGGTTTTCCACCCTCACCGTCATAGATGCCGTGGGCCGCGCGGCCAGTGTGGACGTCTATCTCGTGCCGGGCCCCTGAGAGCCAGCGGTTTCACGATCCTTTGAAGTTGGGTTTGCGCTTCTCATGGAATGCTTCCACGCCCTCCTTGAAGTCATCTGAGGTGCGCAGCCGGCTATAGCTATGGCCTTCCAGCTCAATGGCTGTGGTGAGAAACGCATCTTCTGTGTCGTTCAGGAGCTTCTTTGCCGTGCGCTGGGCCAGAGGGGCGAAGGTTCTGAGCTCATCCACCAGAGCATCGGTGGCACTCTCCAAATCAACGTCAGCCACGCATTCGGTGGCCACACCCCAGGCATACGCATCAGCGCCGCTGATCCGCTTTGAGCGCATGACAATGTCTTTGGTGCGGGTGATGCCCACCATCTTTTGCAGCCGCGCCGAGCCACCCGAACCGGGGATCTGGCCGAGCCTTTGTTCCGGCAGAGAATAAAGCGTGGTCTCAGAGGCAATGCGGAAGTCGCACGCCAGGGAGATCTCAAAGCCCACCCCGAAGCAGTAGCCGCGGTTGGCCACGATCACCGGTTTGGAACAGCGCGCCGGGGCAGCAATGTTCCAGGCGAGTTTCGACACGGTCTCAGGCGAGGCTTCCAGGAAGCCTTTAATGTTGCCGCCGGAAGAGAAATGCTCACCTTCCGCTCTGAGCACAATGATGCGGACGCGGTCGTCCAGATCCAGGGTCTCAAACACCAGGCGCAACTGATCGCGCTGGGGCATGGAGATCACGTTGAGCGGCGGGCGCGCCAGAATGATGTCGGCGCGTTCACGCGCGTCATCGATCTCAACCCGGAAACCGTCGAGCTCTTTGAGGGGATCGGTGAGAGAAGACGGAAATGAAGCCATGCTGGGGTCCTTTTGTCTTATTTGCTGTTCAGCCTTGCGGCGCCTCGGCCACATAGTCGCCGGCCACCAGGAGCCGGCGCAAGATCTTGCCCACCGGCGACTTGGGAATGGTCTCAACGAACACATAGCCGCGCGGGCGCTTGAAATTGGCGAGGTCGGAGGATTTGCACCAGGTGTCCAACTCCTCAGCGCTCACCTCCGAGGTGCGCACCAAGAAAGCCGTGACCTGCTGGCCCCAGCGTTCATGGGGCAGCCCCACCACCGCCACCTCTGACACGGCAGGATGGAGTGAAAGGCAGGATTCGATCTCCACCGGCAAAACGTTCTCACCGCCTGTGATGATCATGTCATCCACACGGCCGGTGACGAAGAGGTCACCCTCTTCATCCAGATAGCCCACATCGCCGGTGAAGTACCACCCGGCATGGAGCGCTTTGGCGTCCGCATCCGGACGCTGCCAGTATCCCTCAAACGCCTCATCGCCGCTCAAGGTCGCGATCACCTGCCCCTCTTCGCCTGCGGGGCATTGCTCGGACGGATCGGTGGAGCCCACGGGCACCACACGGATCTCCGTGTTGAGCCCCGCCTTGCCGGCGCTGCCGGGTTTGGCTCTGGCGTTCTGATCGATGGTGAAGGTGTAAATCTCAGAGGAGCCATAATGGTTGACGAACAGATCGGGCTCAAAAGCAGCATCGAGGCGCTGGAGCAAGCCATCTGTCATGGGTGCACCGGCGAAGCCGAGCTTACGCACTGATGAGACGTCCGTGGCAGCGAATTCCTCATGCGCCAGAACGTCGTGATAGAGCGTGGGCACCAGATAGAGATTGCTCACCTTCTCGCGCTCAATCAGTTGCAAAGCCTCGGCCGCGTTGAACCTCGGCAGGCATACGAAAACCCCATTTGTGAGCACCATGGCCAAGAGCGAGCGCACGCCCATGGTGTGGTAGAGCGGCATGACCCCGAGGGTGACTTCCCTCAGCCGATAGGTGTTCTGCGCCACATGAGCCAACGCGGCCGCACGCTCGGCCCGGTGGAGGCGCGGCACCCCCTTTCCACGGCCAGTGGTGCCGGACGTATAGAGCATGAGCGAGAGGTCATGGGCACTCGCGCGCGGAAGGTCTGAGGCCGGCGCGTGGGCCAGCAGATCTTCAAACGCGTGGGTCTGTCCGGCGGCCCCCTGAACGCCGATGCGGGGCAGGTTCTCGGCACCCTCAAATGCTGCAACGGCGGCCTCCCCCACCGGCTCAAAGAGCACGGCCTTTGCGCCTGAATCTTTCAGAAAGTAGCTGAGCTCAGCTGCTTCCAAGCGCCAATTGAGTGGCGTGATCACAATCCCGGCCAGTTGGGTGGCAAAGTAGGCCACCACCATTTCCCAGCGGTTTTGCATGACCACGAGAAGGCGGTCTCCAGCACCAAGGCCTAGCTCATCGAGCGCGCCGGCAAAGCGGCTGGCTTCGTCCAACACCGTGCCGTAGCTGATCCGCCGGGGCCCGTCTACAAGCGCCAAGGCTTCTTCATCCCGCGCCTTAGCTGCCATTAAAGACTGTCCGATATCAAACACTTAACCGGCTCCCCTAAGAATTTGAGTCGCGCTCGCGGAGCACTGATCCAGCATCCATGGCCGCCGCAACGATCGAGTTATAGCCGGTACACCGGCAGATGTGGCCTGAAAGCAGCTCGCGAATTTCCCTCTCCGACCGGTCCGGATCCTCCCGGAAGAACGCATGCAAAGAGGACAGGATGCCCGCCGTACAGAAGCCGCACTGTAGTGCGTGATGGCGCCGAAAGGCCTGTTGCAAAATGCCGAGCGTGCCATCTTCTGCTCCGAGGCCTTCAACGGTTTGTATAGTGGCGCCTTCCGCCTGCACCGCCAGCATGAGACAGGCGCGTGCCGGCTCGCCGTCAACCTGCACCGTGCAGGCACCACACACCCCATGCTCGCAACCCACATGGGTGCCGCTCAGTCCCAGTTCATGGCGCAGGAAATCGCTCAGCAGCATGCGCGGCTCCGCCTCGCCCCGGCGCCGCGTTCCGTTGACGACCATGGACACAGAGTGTCTTCCGTTTGCACCAAGACGCTTCACGACGTGGCCTCCAACACAGCTTGTTTGCCCAAGGTGCGGATGAGATGCCGGCGGTAGGACGCGGGCGCTTGCGGGTCGCTTGTGCAGTCCAGCGACCAGGCAAGCTCGTTCAGCGCATCGTCCAGATCGCTGCCGTCAAGACGCGGCCAGTCGCGCACCTCCGGCCGGTCGGTGGCTCCGCCGATTGCGATCGAGATCTGGTCCGGCTTTGCAACGACGCCCACCGCAACAATGGCGAAATCTCCGTGACGGATGGCCATCTCCTTGAAGCTGGTCTTCGCGCCTGCAGGCAAATGTGGGAAGCGAATTTCCGTGATCAGTTCGTCTTCCCCGCAGGCTGTTTGCAGAAGGCCTTGGAAAAAACTTCGCCCAGTGACGGTGCGCGTTGAGGTGCCGTGTGCGATGATCACTTCGCCCTCTAACAGCGCGAGACAGAGCGGGAGCTCGCTGGAGGGATCCGCGTGGGCGATCGAGCCACACACCGTTCCGCGACTGCGGGTCTGAGCATGCCCTACCCATGGCAACGCCTGCTCCAGGAGCGGCAGTTGAGCGCTGACGTGATCCCACCGCATGAGCTCGGCCTGGCGCGTAGCGCAACCGATTGCCACCTGACCGGCATCCGCCCGCAAATAACTTGCCTCAGTCAAACCTGAGATGTCGATGAGCACACTGGGCGTTGTCAGGCGCATGTTCAGCATGGCCATCAAAGACTGTCCGCCCGCCAGAACCCGGGCCTCGCTCCCGTGCTGGTGGCAGAGGCCTGCTGCTTCGACAAGTGTCTCGGGGCGGATATAGTCAAACGGCGCCGGCTTCATGAGCGCCCTCTGAGAAGCCGTTTGAGCCAGGCCATGAGGCCGGAATTTGGAGCCTGAGCCGGCGCGACGTGCTCAGCCAGTTTCCTGAGAAACTGGGCGATGAGGGCGCGGCCCGCCCCTTGCACCATACGCGCACCAATGGCGGCCACTTTGCCGGAGAGATCCGCGCCATAGAGATAGGTGAGCCGCGTGCCCTCTCCATCCGGTGCGAGCAGCACGGCGCCCTCGCCCGTGCTGGATCCCAGCGGCCCTTCCGCCTTGCCTTTAAGCCTCAAAGACCTGGGCGGATCTAATTCGCTTAAGCTCACCTCAGCGCGAAACAAGCCTTTGACCACGCCTACGCCCAGCTCCACTTCTCCTTCGAATGTGTTTGGCGCCACTTCTTGAAGAGACCTACATCCAGGAATGATACCTTTCAGGCTTTCCGGGTTGGTGAGCCCCGCCCACAGGGCTTGCGGCGATGCCGGCAACAGGACTGATCCCTCGCCCGTTACCGCAAAATCCGCGTGGCTGAGGCTCAACTCTGTGACCGGGCTGGGGCGCTCCGGCGGCGGCGCTTCGTGAAGGGCCATCAGCGCCAGCACCCGCGCAGGGGTCAGAGGCAGCTCCACATCTTCAACGCCAAGCGCATCGGCGACCGCATTGGCAATGCATACGGGCGTGGACATGCAGTTGCCCTCCCCAACCCCCTTAGCTCCCAGTGGCGTGATTGGCGAAGGCGTTTCCAGGTGCACAATGTCAATGTCCGGCACCTCGGTGGCTGTGGGGACGGTGTAGTCGGCGAAAGTGCCGGATTGGAAGCTGCCATCATCTCCGTACGAGAAGTGCTCATAAAGCGCCGCCCCCACCGCATTGGAAAACCCGCCGGTGATCTGGCCGTCAGCCAGGGCCGGGTTCAGCAGGGTGCCTGCATCATGGACGGAGACATACTTATCGATCTGCACCTGGCCCGTGGCCGGGTCGATCTCCACACCGCAGGCATCAAACACAAAGCCATGCGCCGCGCTGGAGTTGATCTCATCGGCTGCATTGGGCGGGGTCAGAACATCCGGTGACCAGAAAACGGTTTCGCGCACCACCGGGTCTGCCCCTTGGGGCAAGGTGGCCTGCGCCCAGTGGGATGTGGCGGCGAGCCGCCGGAACGCCACTTTTCGCTCCGGATCCAAGCTTGAAGACACAAACCCTTCCGCAAACCGCACATCGCCAGGCTCGCAGCCAAGATCGGGGGCGGCGATACCTGCCAGACGCTCCTTCAGGCGTTCCGCAGCCAGATGGGCCGTACCCGCCACGGCGCCGGAGAACCTGCTGGAATAGTTGCCACTCGCCACAGACCAGGCATCGCGGCCCGTGTCGAGTTCCGTGTTCACCGCCACATCCCTCACCTTGATCCCCAGCGCGCTCGCCACCACTTGCGCCAGCACGGTTCTGTGCCCTTGACCTTGAGGCACTGAGGAGGCGTGAACGGAGACCGCGCCCAAGGCATCCACCGCCACGGTTGCTGTGGCCAGCGCGCCGCCCTTCGGGCCGGCCCTCTCGCGCTCCTCGGCGGTGAGCACTGTGGTGATATAGCCCATGTTGGAGATCGACGGCTCAACCACCGCGGCAAAGCCGATGCCGTAAAGCCGGCCCTCTTTACGCGCGTGCCGGGCGCGGTCCTTCAGGGTGGCGAGACGGCCGTCCTCCTCCAGGCGTTGAAGCGCCTTTTGATAATCCCCGCTGTCGTAGAGACCACCAGATGCGGTGCGGTAAGGAAACTGGTCGGACGTGATCAGGTTGCGGCGACGCACCTCCAGCGGATCGAGCTTCAAGGTGTTGGCGATCTTGTCGATCAGCCGTTCCAGAGCGAAGTAGACCTGGGGTCCACCAAAGCCACGCACCAGGCCGCTTGGGGTCTTGTTGGTGAGCACATTGCGATTGCGCATCGCCAGATGCTCAATGGCATAGGCGCCGGTCATATTCCCATGCATGCGGTAGAGGGTTGCCGGCTCCGGCGCGCGCAGGTAGGCGCCGCAGTCGTCGATCTGGTCCCAATCAAGCGCAAGGATTTTGCCATCGTCTTCCACCGCAGCCTTCAAGATGGTGATCCTGTTGGTGGCAGATGTGGCCGCCATCAGATGCTCTAGCCGGTCCTCGGTCCACTTCACCGGGCGTCCCGCCATTTCAGAGGCGACGCACAGGGCGACGATGGCGGTGAAGACGCCTTGCTTGGTGCCGAAGCTGCCCCCGGAGTTGGGTGCGGAGGACAGACGCAGCCGGTTGCCCGGCACCTGCAAGGCCAGAGCCATGACCGGGTGGAGAGCAAAGGGGCCTTGGAAGTTAGAGGTCACCTCGTAGCGCTCTTCAGCAGCATCGTAATTGGCGATGACGCCGTAGCATTCGATGGGCGTGACTGAGTTTCGCGGATAGCGTACATCCACCGTGATGGTGTGCGCGGCGCTTTCGAACGCGGCTGCCGGTTCGCCATAGACGAAGGTCCGGTCAGCAATGGTGTTGGACGCGAGGCCCTCATGCAGCAGCGGCGCATCGTCTGCGAGTGCGGCCTCCGGAGAGACGGCCACCGGCAGCGGCGCATAGTCTACGTCCACCAGAGCTGCGCCATCTTCGGCCAAATAAGGGGTCTCGGCCAGAACGATGGCCACCGGTTCGCCTTGATAGCGCACCCGGTCCACCGCCAGGGCGTAGTGCTCCATAGCCGCTTTTACCCCCACCGTGAACGGCCGGGTGCGGGCCGCAAGATCGGCGCCTGTGACCACGGCGTCCACCCCGTCCAAGCTTAGCGCGCGGTCGGAATTGATGCTCTTGATCATAGCGTGGGCGCGGGGTGAGCGCACAAACGATGCATAGAGCGTTGCCGGGCCCACGGGCAGATCGTCCATGAAGGCTGCCCGGCCGGTGAGCAACGCGAGATCTTCAGTGCGCTCGATGGAGCGGCCGATCAAGTGGCCATTCTGATCTTCCCCCTCGCCTCTTGGCTGCGCCATCCCGCTTGTCCTCCAAGCGGGATCATATCGTGGCCGCTAGATTATGTCGTCAATAAAGGAGGTTGAGAGCAAGGTTCCGCTCTCATCAAAGGTCTGGATGCGTTCAGACCAACCCCTGATGTCCTGCAGGTCCCGGTAGACGGTCTGACGGTGCCAGACTTCCGTTCCCTCCCGGTCCCACGTGTGCTCCCAGGCATCACCGTCATCCTTGAGGGCGCTTTGCCGGTACTTCTGGTTGCTGTCGTTGAAGTAAACGGTGAGCTCCTCCCAAGGCGCCAGATCGGTCACATCATTGCGGGTTGTGATGCGCGACCAGACCTCCGTCTCGTTCACGTCCCAGGCATGGCTCCAGGTCTGACCATCATCTTTGATGCCGTTTTGATAGTATTTCTCGCCCTCAGCGGTGAACCGATTGATGATCTCGCTCCAGAACTTCGTTCCGGTCGTGTCATAAATCTGGTTCCAACTTTCTCCCTCATCGAACCGGCCGGACGTTTTCGACAACAGGCCTTGCGAGTCAAACTCATATGTATACCGCGACCAGGCTTCCACATTGTCCACATCGTAGATGTGTTGCCAGGAGCTGCCATCATCCCTCAAGCCGGTGCGCAGATAGGTTTGGCCGTTGTCGTCAATGTACTGCTCGATCGAACTCCACCAGACGATGTCGGACGTATCGTACGTCACGTTGATGCGCGACCAGGTGCCCGTATCGCCTGCATCGAACGAATAGGACCAGGTCTGGCCATTGTCTCTCTCGCCGGTCTGATTGAACCGCTGACCAAACTCATCGAAGTTGTCGGTGTAGGAGACCCAGTTTTTCGTGTTGTCCACATCGTAAAAAGTTTTGAAGGTCTCGCCGAACTCGTTGATGCCGTCCTCGCTCACCTTTTGCCAGGAGGCGTTATAGCGATCCGTCTTGGCGACCCAGCTGAACCCGCCTGGGCCGGTTTGTTCATGCTCGGCATACTCAAAGCCGTGCGCGGCCAGGTCAAACACCGGAAGGGTGCCTTCCTTGATCAACAAGGTGTCGGTTCCCGCACCACCGCTCAATCCGTCCAGATCGTCATTCTCGTCGTAGACAATCGTGTCGTTCCCGTCTCCGCCGCGCAGCGTGTCGCGGCCGGCGCCGCCATCGATATAGTCGTTGCCCGCAAGGCCCTCGATCACATCATCGCCATCGTTGCCGATCAGCCGGTTGTCCAGCTCATTGCCGCTGATGATGTCGTTGCCCCTGCCGCCAATGGCGTTCTCAATCCAGGTGCCGTAAGCGATCGCGATGTTGTTGGTCATCCAGCCTGCATCGGAGTAACTCCCCGGGGCCAGATTGACGACCGATCCCTTGTTGAACAGTTCAGGGAGCATTTCCGACAGATCCAAAGTGTCGATGCCACCCGCATCCCAGATCGTCAGGATCGGATGTTCATTTTGCGAGAAATCGTAGATCTGACTGTTTGTGTTCGAGTTGTAGCCATAAACAGTGTCTTCGGTGCGTGTGGTCATATCGGCTCCATACATGGCCTGAATGGCAAGAATGTCGTGCAGCATTGGGGTTTGGGCGTAGTGATATTTGTAGTCGTGGCTGAACCAGTCAGCGCCGGTGTTCCGAGCATCGAAATAGGACATGCTGGAGTACATCAGGCTGTCCTGGGCGTACTCGGCCGTCTCTTCGTAGGTGGGCCGCCCACCGTTGTAGTTGCCTGAATGGTCGAGCCCGAGCGTGTGCCCGATCTCGTGGATCATGGTGTGGAAGCCATGAGAACCGCTCGTGGGGTTTTGCAAGGTGGCGTTGGTGCTGTTGAGCCAGACCGTTCCGCCAAAGCCCCCGCCCCAAGGCGGGAAGGCATGGGCGTATTCGATGTTGGTGGAGGTGTTGGCGATCTTCAGATCGGCGGTGGTGGCGTCTGCGGTCTCCACAAAGGACGCCGCAATCAGATCGTCCCACAGCTCATAGACTTGGCGCGCCTGCTGCGCCTGCAGGGAGTTTAGGGGCGAGAAACCGTCCGCCTCGCCGAGCGGATAGAAGTCTGCGTTCAGTGGGATTGTGTACTCAATGACGTTGTCCCAGATCTGAGAGCCGGTGCGCAGCTGCTCTATGATTTGGGAGGTGGACCATAGGGGCTTACCGGTGTCTGCCGGCACACCCCCAGGTTGTGTCGCCTCCTGGCGGTCCCAATCGGCTTCGGCATGTTGTAAACAAATGTGGCACATGAGCATCCTCGCCAGTTCGCAATTTTCCCAAAACGCTGCCGCCAACGAGCGGCACCATACTGAGAAGGTTCTGCGCGAAGATTTCTCAGACCTCTAAAAGTTTACCCAAAATGCCACCTATGGTTGGATAGCTCAAATTCGTCAAATGAAGTCATCCACATAGGATGTGGAGATGAGCGTGCCTTTTTCATCGAACGTCTGGATGCGTTCGGCCCAGTCCCGGATATCCTGCTCGTCGGTGTAGACGGTCTGGCGATGCCACGCCTCCGTGCCGCTGCGATCGTAGGTGTGTTCCCAGGTATCGCCGTCGTCGCGCACGCCGGTTTGGCGATAGATCTGATTGGCATCGTTGAAGTAGAGGGTGTGCTGCGACCACCACGTCAGATCTGAGGCATCGTCCCAGGACACCTGTCGGGCCCAGATCTCCGTATCACTCACGTCCCATTTGCGGACCCACATCTGGCCGTCGTCCTGGACGCCCTCAACTTTGTACTTCTCCCCTCTGGCGTTGAAGCTGCTCGTGCGCTCGTGCCAGATCCCGCTGTCGGTCGCGTCTTCCACCCAGGTGGTCCGGGCCCACGGGCTCTCATCATCCAAGCTCCAGATGTGCTGCCAGATCTGGCCATTGTCGCGCTCGCCGGTCTGCTCCATGCGTTCACCGGCCGCGTTGTAGAGGTCTGTGCGGCTCACCCATGAGTGCTCATTGTTCACGTCCCATTGGCTTCGCCAGGTTGATCCGTCCTTGGCCTCGCCCTCTTGGCTGCGCAGTCTCCAGGACTGGTCATATAGATCGGTCTTGCTGGTCCATGAGGTGCGCGCTGATCCGGTCTGAACGTGCTCAGCCAACTCCAGGCCGCGGCTTGCCAAATCGAAGGTGGGAACTTGCCCGCCTTTGATCAGCAGGGTGTCGATGCCGCTGCCTCCGTTCAGGCGCGCGGCGCCATCGCTTGCGTCATAAACCAGGATGTCGTTGCCCGCGCCGCCATTCAGCTCGTCGCGCCCCGCACCGCCATCCAGATAGTCATCCCCACCCTCGCCGTTGAGGATGTCGTCGCCGCCATTGCCGATCAGCTCATTGGCGAGCTTGTTGCCGGTGATCGTGTCATGACCGCGCCCTCCAATGGCGTTCTCGATCCACGCCCCATAGGCGATGGAGATGTTGTTCACCATGTGCGCGGTGTCAGAAAAGCTCCCCGGCGCCAGGTTGATGATAGAGCCCAGATTGCCCGCCTGCGGCGTGAAGCCGGAAAGGTCCAAGGTGTCGATGCCCCCGCCATCCCAGATGGCCAGGAACGGATTGGCGTTTTGGGTGAAGTCGAACAGCTCATGGCCGGTGTTTGAATTGAACCCGTAGACCGTGTCGCCGGAGCGGGTGGTCATGTCCGCACCATACATCTGCTGAATGGCTGCGATGTCGTGGATCATTGGCGTTTGCGGCCCCACCCAGGTGCCATCCACGCCAAACGCATCCGCGCCGGTTGCGGCCGCGCCGCGGTAGGACATCACGCTGTACATGTGAGAGTCTAAGGCATGATGCTCAGAATGAACCAGCCCCAACGTGTGGCCAAACTCGTGGATGTATGTGAGGTAGCCATATGAGCCTGCTTCCGGGTTGACCAGGCGGTCATTATCGGTCCGAAACCAGGCAGCCCCAATGGTCGGCAAGTAGGCGTGGGCGTAGACGACGCCTGTCAACGAGTTGGCGGCTGTGATTTCCGCATCGTCCACGTTCTCAGTTTCGACCATGTCCGGGGCGATCAGGTCATCCCATACACTGAACGCCAGCCGTGCATGGCCCTTTTGTTGGGCGGTCAGTTCGGAAAAGCCCTCGTCCTCATGAAAGTCTTCAGGGTCGTCCCAAAAGCTCGCATCTTTTGGGAACGCGTATTCAATGACGTCTTGTGGAAAAAACAGAGGGGTTGTGAGCTGGTCGATCATCTCCTGCAGGCTCCAGACGGGTCGCTCGTTCCCCTCTGGCACATCCCCTGGTTGTGCCGCCTCCAGTGGATGGTTGTTAGACTCTGTATGATGTGAACACGTTCCGCACATGAAATACCTCACCGATTTTGTGGTAAACCCCGCGGGTTTCCCCCGCCTCAGTGAGATTGACCGTAGCCAAAGGTCCCTAGGCGAACCTTTCCGGGATCGGTAAAGTTTTATGCAGATCGCTGCCTATGGTTGCATGCCCGAACCTTAAGGGCGATGCGTCTAAGGCTCGTTCTGGTAGTGCGCGATGAGGATCTCCGCCACTTCAGGCCGGGAAAACTCCGGCGGCGGCGCCTTGCCTTCGCCCAGCATCTCACGCACCGCCGTGCCGGACAGAAGGATGAAATCCTCTTTGGTGTGGTCCGGGGCTTCGCGCATCATGGTGACCTTGTTGAGCTTCTTCGACCAGGCGGTGTGATCGGCAGCGAAGATCTGGATCTCCAGGGCATCGTCAGGGAGTTCATCAAAGATGGTTTGAGCATCAAACGGCCCGTAATAATCGCCTACCCCGGCATGATCGCGGCCCACGATGAGATGGGTCGCGCCCATGTTCTGACGGAACACCGCATGAAGCAAAGCCTCGCGCGGGCCGGCATAGAGCATGTCGAAGCCATAGCCGGAGATGATTGCGCTGTTGGGTGGGAAGTAGACCTCCACCATTTTGCGGATGGCAGCATCACGCACGTCAGCCGGGATGTCCCCGGGCTTCAGTTTGCCGAGCAGCATATGGATGACCAAGCCATCAGCTTCCAGACGCTCCATGGCAATGCGGCACAGCTCTTCATGGGCCCGGTGCATGGGATTGCGGGTCTGGAACGCCACCACCTTCGACCAGCCCAGCCGTTCGATCTCCTGGCGGATCTCAACGGCTGTGCGGAACGTGTCAGGAAAGTCGGTGGGGAAGTAGCTAAAATTGAGCACCTGGATGGCGCCGGACAGCACCACACGCCCCTGGCTGGTGAAATCGGCCACGCCCGGGTGCTCCGGATCGGTGGTCCCGAACACCTTCTGGGTCATGGCCGTGAACTCGTCTTCGCTGAAACGCTCCACCGCGCCCAGGGTCATGATCGCCAAAACCGGATTGCCGTCCACATTAGGATCGCGCAAGGCAATTTTCTGGCCCGGCCCCACTTCCGGAGCAGCCTGCACCAGGTTGAGCACAGGCGTCGGCCAGAAAAGGCCGGACGTGGTGTGCATGGTGTCCGCCACGCTCAAGGCATCGGCCTTGTCCATATAGCCGCGCAACGGGGTAAAGTACCCGGCACCCAGCATCACTGCGTTGGAGGCTGCAGCCGATGAGAGGAGGATCGAGGGAAACTCTTCAGCTTGCTGGGTCAGGGCTGCATTGTGTTCCGCATCGTCCACGAGAAGTGGCTTCAGGGTTTTGGACCCATGCGGCGAAATCATGTTTGTCATTGGTGGTCCCTCCTCCTCGTTCTTGGCGGCAATGTTTGCCTCGCGCGCGCGCAGATGGCAACGGTCCAATCGTCATTTTGTGCCTATCTAAGGCAACATCTCGGCTATCGTGGCGCCGATAGCCGATATCAAGACCGATTTGCGGGCGAAAAATCGTAAAATTTCTGGGCAGCCTCAAGGCTGATCCGGCCTTCCTGAAGATCATCGCCCACCTTTTCGGCAGGTCGGCCTGCGGGTGTTCCCCACCCTCCGCCACCGGACGTTTCAAGCCGCACCCTGTCGCCGGCCTTCAACGCAAGGCCGGAGATCTTGGAGGGAAGCTCCGTCACCTCCTCGCCGCGCATCATCAGGAAACGACCGCACGCTCCCGGCTCACCTCCATTGAGGCCATAGGGGGGATAGCGGAACCGCTCAAAGTTGCCTGACAATGTGCCCCACTCAGCGTTGAGCCGCCATTCACGGGCCAGACCCATGCCGCCCCGGTGGGTTCCGGCCCCGCCGCTGTCCGGGATCAGGCTGTACTCAGTGAAGGTGATGGGGAACAGGCTCTCGCACATCTCTACAGGTGAGTTGGCCAGATTGTGAAAGCCGGCCGAATAGCCATCGGCCCCATCTGCGTTGGGGTGCCCACCCCAACCGCCCACTTCCACCTCAAAGTAGACCCGCCGTTCACCGGCCACTACCGGATCAGGGGCCGAGAGCGCTGCGACGTACGACACGCCATAATAAGCCGCAGGAACCTTGTCCGGCACCGCTTTGGCCAGCGCGCCCAGAACCGTCGTGACCACCCGGTGGCCGGTAGCCATGCGGTTGGCGACGGGCGCGGGGGCCGTGCAGTTGACGATGGAGCCAGGCCGGCAAATCACGTCGATGGGCGCGTAGGCGCCTGAGTTCGCCATCACCTTGCCCTCGCCGAGGCAGAGGAGCGCGCAATAGACGCCGGACCGCGCCATATTGAGGGTGCAGTTGACCGGCCCCGGCGCCTGGTCCGCCGAACCGGAAAGATCTACGGTGCAGGCATCCCCTTTGATGGTCACCTCCGCTTTAACCGCAAGCCCCACCGCCTCTTGGCCATCATCATCCACATAGTCCTGGAAGGAGTAGACCCCATCCGGCAGCTCGGAAATGACCTCGCGCATGGCCCGCTCTGACTGGGCAACAATCTCCTCCATGGCCAGAACCAGCGCCTCTGCCCCATAGCGTGCGGTCAGCCGGCTGATGGCGGCTTCCCCGACGGCGAGGCAGGCCACCTGGGCATGCACGTCGCCGGCGATCTTTTCCGGCTCGCGGCTATTGGTGCGGATAATGCTCAAGATCTCCGGTTTGATCGCTCCCGCCTCAGCCAGCTTCACCGGCGGCAGGCGCAGGCCTTCCTGATAAACCTCCGTCGCGCCGGCAAAGTAGCTGCCCGGCGCGCCGCCGCCCACGTCCACATGGTGTACGATGGAGGCGGAGATGGCCACCCGGCGGCCGTCTGAGAAGATGGGCTGGAAGGCAACAAAATCCGGCAAGTGCTGCCCCCCGCTATAGGGGTCGTTGGTGAGGATCACGTCCCCCTCGCTCCACTGATCAAGCGGCAACGGGCCGGCGACGATCTGATCGAGGCATACGGACATGCTGTTGAGGTGGATCGGAATGCGCGTGGATTGCGCCACTGCCCGGCCCTCGCCGTCAAACAGCGCGGTTGAATAATCCAACGTCTCGCGCACCACCGTGGAGCGCGCCGTTCGCCAGATGGAGAGGTTCATCTCCTCTGCACCGGCAATAAGGGCGTTGCGGATCACCTCCAGGCGAATGGGATCAATCTGGCTCATGCGTCCTCCCTCTCGCGGCGGGCCATAAGGTCGTCTCGGCCAAGCGGGCTAAGCTCCCAGCCTGGCGTAATCAGAAGCGCGGTATAGTCCTCAGTGATCACCAGCGGTCCAGCCAAAGGTTCTGAGGCCGCCAGGGCGTCTTCGCGGGTGAGGCACGGAACGTCCTGCCATACCCCGTTCAGGCAGATCTTGCGCTGTGTCGGTGCTGCGGCTGCAACACTTTTTGTGCGCTCCACCGGGGCGTGTTTGGCCAGCCGGCCGGTGGCCACCGCGCGGAGCGCGACGATCTCCACAAGGTCGTCTGGCGCATGGTGTGAGAACCGCTGCAGGTGCATTTGATGAAAGCGCGCGCACAAGCCCTCCAGCGCATCGGGGCCCAGGGCAGCCGCCTCCGGCCAGGGAACCGTGATCTCGTAGGCCTGGCCCCGGTAGCGCGCATCGGCGGCCAAATCGATGTGCCGGTCATCCGGCGGGATCTGTTCGCGCTCCAGCTTGGCGGTGGCGTCTTCGGAGAGGGCAGT
>JBCDIP010000016.1:0-15228 GCA_038748855.1 Pseudomonadota bacterium | reverse complement strand
TGGCCGCCCTGGCCAAGAAGGAGCGGGCGTAGCTTGATCTTGCCCGCACTGAAATCAAAGCCCCGGCCGCCGGGCGCCTCAGCAAGGTAACTTTGCAAGGCGGCGAGCATATTGAGGCCGGCAACCCGGTCTTCGCCCTGGTGAAGACCGGAGAGTATTGGGTTCAGGTCAACATCAAGGAAGTGAAGCTGACCCACCTCAGCGTCGGCCAGAAGGCCACGGTGGTGCTCGATGCTTATCCGGCGGTGACCTGGGATGCAGAGGTGGACAGCATCAGCCCGGCGACGGGGGCGGAGTTTTCTCTCCTGCCGGCCCAGAACGCCACAGGCAATTGGGTGAAGGTGGTCCAGCGCGTTCCCTTGCGGTTGAAGCTGAAGCCGCGCCGCAGCTCTCCGCCATTGCGTGCGGGTATGACGGCGACAATCAGCATCGATACAGGCCACGAGCGCAACTTGTCCGCGATCGCTGCGAACCTGCTGGCGAAGTAGAGCCGCACACGTGCCCTTGCGAACGCGAGGGCCCATAGCTCTTTCCTTTCCCGCGGCTGAGAAGGTCCTCGCGTTCGCAAGGACGCGGATTATCCCTTTGCGGCCAGCTTGCGCCGTCTCTCCTGAAACTTTGCGTGCGAGGCATCGGTTCCGTCATGGAAGGAACCGAACCACTTGTCCCACGGTACTTCCAGGTTTCCGTAATTGCACTCAAAGTAGCGGTGATGCATCTGGTGATGGAACGTGCCCAGCGCCAGGCGCGATTTGTCTTTCACCACCAGCCCCTCAAACCCGGTGTGCGATGTGGCAGCCGTGAGCGCCTGATGCTGCATGTGGAAGAGGATGTGGATCGGATGGGCGGGGATCACAAAATGGATCAGGATGGAGGAGAAGAACAGCACGTGCTCGCCCGGATGCATAGAGAGCCCGGACCAGGGGCCTACATTGGTGTTGCGATGGTGGAGCGCATGCACCGCCTTATAGAGCGGCGGCCAATGGATGAGCCGGTGGATCCAGTAGAAGTGGAAAGAGATCCACACAGGCGTCAGGAAGAAGAGAATGACGAACCAGACCGGGTTGCTGGCCCAACTGAGGAGCGGCGCATACCCATTGGCCATGGCCCAGATCATCAGCACTTCATAGGCCGTCCAGAAGGCAACACCGCTGCCTAGAGACCAGAACATGTTGTCGTGGACCTGGCTTTTGAATGTGAAGGCCCGGCTGGGTGTCTTGAGCTCGCGCACATCATATTGCAGATCCTGGTCCTGGCGCCGGAAAGTGTAGAAGTAGAGGTGGAGGCCGCCGGCCACGATGACGAGGAGCACAAAGTTGCGCACGTACATCTGCGTGATCCATCCGGGCTCCAGGGTTTTGGCCACCTCCAGCGAGGGCTGAAACCAATACCAGGAGACCAGCGCCACAAGCACCAGGATCGAGTTCTCCGCCAGGGCGAACCATCTGTCCGCCACCCATTTCACATAGTTCAACGGCTTCAGCGGCCAGGTAAACAGCGGGGAGACCTTAACCGGAACGGGCGGGATGTGGTGCCACTGCCGGGCAAGGCCGCTTTGCTGCGGGTTGGTGTTGGACGATGTGGGGGTCTCAGTTAGCGCCATGATGGGGTCCGCCAGTAATCAGGATTGGAAAGTGTCTCACGGCGCAAAAGATTTGAAAAACAGAAGAATATGAAAGATAACATCATAAAAATTGAGGTTATGAGGCAGATCCGTTGCGCATTTCGATTAAGTCCCTCCATTACTTCCTGACCGCCGCTGAACGGGGCTCGATCTCCCAAGCGGCTGAGGCGTTAAACGTGGTGCCCTCGGCTGTGGCCAGCGCTATAGAGCAGGTGGAGGCTGAGTTTGAACTGAAGCTGGTGCAGCGCTATCCGGCCAAAGGGATCAGGCCGACAGCTGCCGGCAAGGCGCTCATGCGCAAAATCCGTCACCTGGTGGAGGAGTATGACACCCTCATGCTGGAGGGTGCGGAGCTGAGAACGGCGCTCTCCGGCAACCTCTCCATCGGCTATTACGCACCGGTGGCGCCTGCGTTCCTTCCTTCTATTGCCGGGCCTCTCGTGCGGGAGCATCCCGGTGTCTCGGTGAGCTTTGCTGAAGTGGACAATGAGCGCGCGCAAACCGGTCTGTTGAACGGGGACTATGATCTGATTTTGTTCGTGGCGGAGAATGTGCGGGCAGGGATCAGCTATGAGACCTTGATTGAAGCACCGCCTTACGCCTTGTTGCCGCAAGACCATCCTTTGGCCAGCCGCGCATGGGTGGAGATGCCTGATCTCCAAGGCGAAGCGCTTGTGCTCTTGGATTTGCCGGTGACCAACGAATACTACCGCGGCCTCATTGATCAGGCGGGCGGCGAGGCGAAGATTGTCGCCACAGCCTCCACCCATGAAATGGTGCGCAGCCTTGTGGGAGCGGGTGTTGGCTGCTCGTTGTTGAACATGCTCCCACTAGCGCCACTGACTTATGCGGGCGATGCCCTCGCAGCCGTGCCCATCAAGTCATCGGTGAAGCCGCTGAGGCTTGTTCTGGGCCACCTGGGCGGCAAGCCGCGCCGATTGCTGCAAGCGTTTATGGAGGCAGCTCTGGACTATTTTGACAGCGAGGACGCGCAGGCCCTCATTGTGCGTTGATCGCTCAAGCCAGCAGGCTGAACGCTTCGCGCATTCTGCCGACACCCTTTTCAATGTCCTCTTCGCTGCAGGCAAAAGACATGCGAAGGCAATCAGAATCCCCGAACGCCCCGCCAGGCACGGTGGCCACATCATGTTCCTCCAGAAGCCAGAGGCAGAGATCCTCCACCGTCTCCACCCGGTGGTTGCCGGCGCTCTTGCCCAAATGGGCCGACACATCGGGGAAGATGTAGAACGTGCCGTCAGGCGGGCGCACGCTGACGCCGGGAATGTCGGCCAGGAGCTTGGAGATCAGATCCCGGCGGGTGTGGTAGGACCGGGTCATCTTCTCGCATTCTTCGCGGCTCTCACCGAGAGCCGTGGCCCCGGCGATCTGCACAAAGGCGTTGGCGCCGGCCGTGAAGGTTCCTTGCACCTTGGCGCACGCCTTGGCCACGGGGGCTGCAGCGGCCAGGAAGCCGAGGCGCCAGCCGGTCATGGCATAGCCCTTGGAAAAGCCGTTGATGGTGATGGTGCGCTCGCGCATGCCGGCAAGCGCGCCGAACGAAATGTGAGGCTTGTCGAAGATGATGTATTCGTAAATCTCGTCGGCCATCACCATCATGCGCGGATGCTTGCGGACAATTGCAGCAATGGCCTCCAACTCATCTCGCGTATAAACGGCCCCGGACGGGTTGCACGGGTTGGAGAAGATCAAGAGCTTGGTGCGCTCCGTAATCGCAGCTTCCAGGGCGGCCGGGGTCATCTTGAAGCCGTTCTTGGAGGTGGTCTTGACGATCACCGGCTTGCCGCCCGCCATCACAGAAATGCCTTCGTAGGCCACCCAGAAGGGCGTTGGCATGATCACCTCATCGCCCGCATCCAGAAGCGCGAAGGCCGCATTTGTGATGGCCTGCTTGGCACCGTTTGTCACCACGATCTCGTCCGTGCCGTAGGTGAGGCCGTTCTCCGCTTTCAGCTTGGTGGAGAGCGCCTCGCGCAATTGAGGCATGCCGGGCATGGGCGAATAGTGCGTGAAGCCCTCATCCATGGCATCCGTCGCTGCCTGTTTGATGAACTGGGGCGTGTCGAAGTCCGGCTCGCCAATGGTCAGGCTCACCACATCGCGGCCTTGCGCTTTCAGATCGCGGGCGCGCTGAGCCATCTTCACAATGATGGAATCTTCAACTCCGCGGGTGCTTTTTGAGAGGATCTGATCAAAGTCGGTCATGGCCGGTTTGCCTCTGCCTTACTGGTTATCGGATGCCCGCCATGCGGATGGTTTCAGCAATGGCTTTTGCCCCTTGCATGGGCGCCATGATGTGGACGCCGGCAATGCCGTCTACGTTCTGATAGGCCTCAATGAGCTCCACGCAGATCTTGCGGCCTTCCGCCTTCTGGTCTTCGGCTCCATCCAGCCGTTCAATAATGTGTTCAGGCACGGAGACCCCGAAGAGGTTCTCGTCCATGAACCGGGCCTGCTTGGCCGAGGCGAGGGGGCCGATGCCCACCACGAACTTCAGTTTGTCGGTGATGCCATGCTCGCGCAGGCGCTGAAAGTAGCGCTCAGCAATGCCGGTATCGAAACAGAACTGGGTCTGGGCAAACTGGGCACCGGATTCAATCTTGCCTTCCAGGCCCTTGGGCTCCCAATCTGGCTTGGGGTCCATGGGCATGTCGGCGCAGGCGATGTAAAAATCAGGTGCCGGCTTGATCTCGCGGCCCGATGGCAGCTGCGCTTCATCGCGCATCATGCGGGCGAGGTTCATGACGCCGCGGGAGTCCAGGTCATAGACGCCCGTAGCCTCCGGCATGTCGCCGCCTTTGGGATCATCGCCATGAAGCACCAGCATGTTGTGGACCCCCATGGCCGATGCGCCAAGCAGATCTGAGGCCAGACCAATGCGGTTCCGGTCGCGGCAGGTGAGCTGCATGATGGGCTCGATGCCTTCAGCGGCCATAATCGCCCCGCAGGCGATGCTGGACATGGCGGCCCGGGCGCCGGCGCCATCGGTTATGTTGACCGCATCGGCCAGCCCCTTCAGCGGCTCGGCGCGGGCCAGCACGGCCTCCGCCGATGCGCCCAGTGGCGGTGTGATCTCGGCGGTGATCACGAAATCGCCGCGCCCAAGTTTGTCCCTCAACGCGTCCATGCGCATGCCCCTTAACGTATAAGAATGTTGGGATGGTGTTTTCAGCAAACGCCCAGCCAATGATTATCGGCGCACATTGCCTTAAGGGGCCATTCGGTTCAAGGTGCGTTTGCGGCATCAAATGAGGTGGGTATGGCGAAGTTTTCTGCAAATCTTGGATTTCTCTGGACAGAGCTGTCCTTGCCGGAGGCGATCCACGCGGCGAAGGGCGCAGGCTTTGAAGCAGTGGAGTGTCATTTTCCTTTTGAGGTGCCCGCCTCGGAGGTCAAGGGCGCCCTCGACGCAACTGGTTTGCCCATGCTCGGGCTGAACACCGTGCGGGGCAATGTGGAGGAAGGCGAGTTCGGTCTCGCCGCCGTGCCGGGCGCAGAGACACGGGCGCGAGCGGCGATCGATCAGGCGGTTGATTATGCGGCCGCTATCGGTGCGCGCAATGTTCATGTGATGGCAGGCCGACACGGCGCACATGAGGTGTTCGTTGAGAACCTGACCTATGCGGCCGAACG
The DNA here is from genome assembly GCA_038748855.1 of Pseudomonadota bacterium. Classification (GTDB taxonomy): domain Bacteria; phylum Pseudomonadota; class Alphaproteobacteria; order Rhizobiales; family CAJQND01; genus JAAEUE01. The sequence goes on along the minus strand of JBCDIP010000016.1, from coordinate 9,953 downwards.
GGCTGCGCCTTTGGGGATCGGTCTTCTCATTGAACCGATCAACCAGCGGGATGCGCCGGACTATTTTCTGAGCAATGTGGAGCAAGCCGCTCAAATCATTGGGGAACTGGGTAAGACCAATATCTCCATCATGTTTGACTTCTATCACGTGCAGATCATGCAAGGCGACCTCCTCAGGCGGCTGGAAACGCATCTGCCGCTGGTTGGTCACATCCAGATTGCAAGCGTGCCCCACCGCAACGAGCCTGATCGGGGTGAGGTTGACTTTCGCTGGCTCATGGGCGCGCTGGATGATCTGGGCTACAAGGGCCACGTGGGCGCTGAATATGTGCCCGCAGACACCACGGACGCTGGTCTTGGCTGGCTGCGAGCTTTGTCATCCATGCGATAAAACACCTGGATTGCTGACAGGAAGCTGTCAGGGCTCGCGCGCTAGAGTGGGTCTCGTCGGAGGGTGGCCCAAGACTAAGGAGAGCCAATGACACATATTGCTGAAACCTTCCGGGCCCTGCACGAAGGTGAGGGTGCCTTCATCATTCCCAACCCCTGGGACGTAGGCACCTCGCGCATCCTTGCCCGCATGGGGTTTAAGGCGCTGGCTACCACCAGCGCCGGCGTGGCCTTCAGCCATGGGCTTGTGGAAGGCAACCTGACGCCTGACGATGTGCTCAACCATTGCCGGGAGATTGTGGGCGCAACGGATCTGCCGGTTTCCGCCGATCTGGAAAAGGGTTTTGGCGACAGTCCGGAAAGCGTGCATGAGACGATCGTCGCTGTCGCCGCGACGGGACTTGCCGGAGGCTCCATTGAAGATCACACCGGCGACCGCAAGAACCCGATCTATGACATGCCGCTCGCCGTGGAACGGATGCAGGCGGCCTGCGAGACGCGGGACAGCCTGGACCACGACTTTGTGCTCACCGGCCGATGTGAGAACCTCCTCTGGGGCAAGAAGGATATGGACGACGTGATCGCCCGCCTTCAGGCCTATGAGGCCGCCGGGGCGGACGTGCTCTATGCGCCGGGCCTCAAGGACATAGAGACCGTCAAACTGGTGTGTGATGCGGTGGACAAGCCGGTGAATGTGGTGATGGGTTTACCCGGAGTTTCGCTCAGCGCTGCCGAATTGGCCGAAGCCGGTGTGAAACGCATCAGCGTGGGCTCTGCCCTGTTTCGGGCCGCCTATGGAGAATTTGTCAGGGCCGCACAGGAGATGGCGGACGCCGGAACGTTCGGCTATTCGGACCAGGCGATCGGGTTTGGCGATCTTGAGGCCTTCTTCCGTCCTGCCAAACCGTGAGTTTCCGCCCCGTCACTTCTCTTTCCCTTGAGGCAAAAGCCTGCTATAGGCGGAGACATGCTCAAGTGGACACGCAGTGAGCAGTTGAAACGGTGTGTGTCGCTCAAGCGGGCGCGCCAGTGAGCTGAAACGGTGGGCGCCGATTTGAGATGCAATCAACTTGAGGCGCGGTGAGATCCCGTGGGCAGCTACTTTCTAGAATCCGAAATTGCGTTCGATGCGGACGGGCGTCTGATTGATGCCGGCTATCACGATGCAGACACCAAGGCGTTTGAGCCGAGGGACCTGCGCGGGGTGTTCGGCACCTTTGCAACAGGCGTGACCGTGGTCAGCGCAAAGTCGGTTTCCGGTGAAGTGACCGGCGCCACGGCCAACTCGTTCACATCCGTGTCGCTCGATCCGCCTTTGGTTCTTGTGTGCTTTGCCCGGGATAGCCGGACGCTGTCTGCCATGCGCAGTTCAGGCCGGTTCGCCGTTCAGATCCTGGCCAGGGGACAAGAGCAGGTGGCCTGGCACTTTGCCGGCAGGCCCATGGCGGAGGTTGCGCCGGTCTTGGCCGGTGAAACCGAGCGGGGCGTGCCATGCCTGGAGGACGCCTTGTGCGTCATTGATTGCGATCTCTCCCAAGTGTTGCCGGGCGGAGATCACCGGATTGTGCTGGGTGAGGTCAAAGGGTTCCAGATGTCTCAGACGGACGCTGAGCCCTTGGTCTTTCACCGCGGTAAGTTCGGTGACTTCCAAGGCAATGACCGCTAACTTGAGCCCTTGAGGAGACGCGAACGATGCGTTTTGGATATTTTGCCAATCAGAACAACCGCCACAACGAAAAGCCCTATGGCCAGGTTTTGGACGAGACCATCGATCTGGCCCGGTACCTGGATCAGAACAGTTGGTCGTCGATCTGGTTCACTGAACATCATTTCGGCCATGAAGGCTTTGAGGTCTGCCCCAACCCGGTGATGATGAGCACCTGGGCGGCGGCCCACACGGAGAAACTGCGCATTGGCCAGGCGGCCAACATCATCACTTTCTGGAACCCGCTCCGGTTTGCTGAAGATCTGGCCATGCTGGACCACATGTCCAAGGGCCGGGTGGACTGTGGCGTCGGCCGCGGGATTTATGGCCGCGAGGCGGTGAACCTCAACAAGGTGGCTGACACGCGCAACCCCGAGCAGAACTTCAAGCTGTTCCGCGACAGCCTGGAGGTGATCCGGCGGGCCTGGAGCGGGGAGTATTTCGACTTCGACGGCGAGATGATGACGATCCCGGAGCCCGGCGTTTTGTGGGACCATGCCATGAGCCCGAAGGATAAGAGCTACATGGATCTGGAAACCAACGAGATCCAGAAGCTGGCCCTGGTGCCGCGGCCCCTGCAACAGCCCACGCCGCCGCTCTGGCAAGTGGTGGATTCCCCGCTCTCCATCCAGTTTGCGGCTGAGAACGACCTCAACTGCATGATGTGGATTCCGCCAGTGGATGCGCTGAAGCCTCGCTTTGAGCTCTACAGGGATAAACGCTCAGAGGTTCTCGGCAAAGACGTACCGCTCGGCAAAGGTGTTGCCTTGGTGCGCGATATGTTTGTGGCCGAGACCATGGAAGAGGCCGAACGCCTGGCCGGTCAGGGCATCATGGATTATCTGCGCTGGGTCTGCCATTGGCGCGGGCTTGGCAACCATCGGCACCTGGGTGAGGAGCTGCCGGAAACCGAAGGAAAGCTGGATCTGCTCAGCTATGAGTGGCTGCATCCGCGCAACCTCCTGTTCGGCACGCCCGATTACGTGGCTGAGAAAATCGAGGAGCTGCAGAGCGAGCTCAATCTGGAGACTTTGCTTGTCTGGTCGCACTTCCCTGGTGTCTCTCATGATGCCGCCATGCGCTCGGTGAAGCTGTTTACCGAAGAGGTCATGCCGCGGTTTTCCGGCAGCGGTCTGAACCTGCAGGCAGCGGAGTAATCAAACGCCGGCGGCGATCCCCGCCGCCGGCTTTCAATAAGAATCTATAGCTGCGAAGGAGCACTTCGCTGAGAGGGAGAATGCGAATGGGACAGGGGCCGGAAATCCGCAAAGTGGTGACCCATGTGGACACGACCTACATTGAAGGCGGGCGGGCGAGCCCCGAGCCGATCAAGATGGTCGGCGTGGCTGCCGTCATCCGCAATCCTTGGGCCGGGCAGGGCTATGTGGAGGATCTGCGGCCCGCCATCATGGAACAGGCACCGCCGCTGGGCGATCTGCTGGTGCCGCTGATCTTCCATGAACTCGGCACAGCTGACGATGTGGAAGCTTATGGCAAGGCGGCCATTGTGGGCGTAAACGGTGAGATCGAGCACGCCTCCGGCTTCATCCACACTTTGTGGTTCGGCAACAAGTTCCGCGATGCGGTTCAAGGCACGTCCTATCTTTCTTTTACAAACATCCGTGGCGGGCCAGGTTGCTCCATCCAGATCCCTATGATGGAGAAGAACGACCCCGGCCAGCGTTCCCACTATATCACCCTGGAATTCTCCATCTCCGATGCGCCGGGCCCCGATGAGATTGTGGTTGCTCTTGGTGCGTCCTCAGGCGGGCGCGCCCATCCGCGCATCGGCAACCGCTACCAGGATCTTGAAGACATGGACCGAATCGCCGCGGAAACCGGCGGCAAGGTGGCCGGACGGCCGACGGATGGTTCCTCGTGAGCCAGGACAAGCCGGCCATTATCTTTCTCCACGGCGTGGGGCTCGACAAGACCTGCTGGGCTGCGCAGGAGCCTGCGCTTGCGCCCCATGCCCGGGTGATCACCTATGATCTCCTTGGCCACGGCGACTGCCGCAAGCCCGATCGTGAGATTACGCTGCACGATTATGTGGAGCAGCTTCGGCAACTTATGGATGATGAAGGCCTGGAGCGCGCCATTCTTGTCGGCTTCTCGTTTGGCGGGCTCACCTTGCAGCTGTTCGCCACAACGTATCCTGCGCGGGTATAAATGCTGGTAATCATGGGCGCCGTCTACCGGCGCACGCCAGAACAGATCGCCGCTGTGGCCGGGCGCCTTGAAACCGCGGAGCGGGAAGGGCCGGAGGCGATTATCTCTGCCGCCATTACCCGCTGGTATGCGCCGGAGTATCAGGCAGCCCATCCTGAGGTGATTGAGGCCACCAAGACCCGGCTGAAGAGCAACATTCCGCACGAGTTTCTCACCGCGTACCGGATCTTCGTGACGTCCGATCATTTGGTGACGGGCAAGCTTGAGGAGATCGCCGCGCCCACCCTGGTGATCGCGGGTGAACTTGATCCCGGCTCCACGCCCGACATGGCGAAAACCATGGCTGATGAGATTCCCGATGCGCGCCTTTGCATCATCCCCGGTGCGCGGCATATGCTTCCCGTGGAATCCTCTGAGGCCGTGAACGCGGCCTTGATCGACTTTTTGAACGAATAGAAGAGAGCTTGCCCCATGAGCACTGATTGGAAACTCTACATTGATGGCGAATTCTGCGATGCAGAAGGCGGCGCAACCTTTGACAGCACGGACCCGTCCAACGGTGAGGTCTGGGCGAAGTTTCCCGCTGCAAGTGCTGGGGATGTGGACCGGGCCGTAGAGGCCGCACAGCGCGCGTTCGAGAACCCGGAGTGGGCCAACATGCTGCCCACCCAGCGCGGCAAGCTGCTGTTCAGGCTGGCCGAACTGGTGGCCGAGCATGCGGGCGAGATTGCTGAGCTGGAAACCCGTGATACGGGCAAGGTGATCCGGGAGACCAAAGGGGTCACCGGGTATGTTGCTGAATTCTTCCGCTATTTCGGGGGCTTGGCCGATAAAATTGAAGGATCGGTTCTGCCCATCGATAAGCCGGATATGATGGTCTACACCACCCGTGAGCCCCTCGGCGTTGTGGCTGCCGTGGTGCCCTGGAACTCGCAGATGTTCCTCACCGCGGTAAAGGCGGGTCCGGCACTGGCGGCGGGCAACACGGTGGTGTTGAAGGCCTCTGAGGACGGACCTTCGCCTGTGCTGAAGTTCGCCGAACTGGTCGACAAGGCCGGGTTCCCAAAGGGCGTCTTCAACGTGATCACGGGCCTGGGCGATCCATGCGGCAAGCGCCTGACCAGCCATCCATTGGTGCAAAGAGTGGCGTTCACCGGTGGCCCGGAAACGGCGCGCCATGTGGTGCGCAATACTGCTGAGAACTTTGCTGTCACCTCGCTGGAGCTGGGCGGAAAGTCACCCTTTATGGTGTTTTCGGATGCCAACCTTGAGAGCGCAGCCAATGCCTCGATCGCTGGCATCTTTGGTGCTACGGGCCAGTCCTGCGTGGCAGGTTCCAGGCTGATGGTTCACAAGAGCGTCCACAATGAGTTCGTCGACCGGCTCGTGGCCCGTGCGCCCTCCATCAAAATCGGTGCGCCCCTCGATATGGCCACTGAGATGGGACCGCTCGCCACCGTTGGCCAGAAGCAGCGCATTGAGAAGGTGGTCGCCGACAGCGTGGCCGGAGGCGCCAGTCTGCTCACCGGCGGCAAGACGCCGGAGGGCTTTGAGAAGGGCAACTATTACGAGCCAACCATTCTGTCCTGCAGCGATCCGAACCTGCCGTGTGTAACCACGGAGCTGTTTGGCCCTGTGCTTTCGGTGTTGACATTTGAGGACGAAGAAGAGGCCATCCAAATGGCCAACACGTCCGACTATGCCTTTGCGGCGGGCGTGTTCACCCGCGATCTGGCGCGGGCGCACCGATTGATGAAGCGGGTGAGGGCCGGGATTGTCTGGGTCAACACCTACCGGGCGGTTTCGCCCATTGCGCCGTTTGGTGGGTTCAAGAACACCGGTAATGGTCGGGAGGCGGGCCTGGATGCGATCTACGACTACACCCGCACCAAGACCGCCTGGATCAACACATCCGATGTGCCCATGGCGGATCCCTTCGTGATGCGCTAGCGCGCGGCCCGGTTCATTCCGCCATCGGAGAGGATGCTCTGGCCCGTGACGTACCTGGCCTCCTCTGAAGCCAGGTACACGCAGAGCTTGCCGATCTCTTCGAACGTCGCCGGGCGCTGCGCCGGGATGGACTGGCGCGCAAACTCGGAGAGGTTCACGTTCTCGCAGAAGCCCGGCATCAGGTTGTTCATCGATATGTTGTGGCGCGCGTAGCGGTCAGCAAACAGCTTGGAGAAACTGTGCAGCGCCCCGCGCAAGATGCTCATGGGGTAGGGCGCCCTGGGCTCCACGGTGTTCATGGACGAGATGTTGACGAAGTTGCCGCCGCCTTGCTCGATCATGATGGGGGTGACCAGCCGGGCGAGCTTCACCACGTTCAACACATACATATCGAGGCTCTCGTGCCACAGGCTGTCCGGCAGGTCCAAAAGGGGGCCGTCAAACTCCGGGTCAAACCCAACGGTCTTGATGGCTTCTGGAACGCCGCCGCCATGGCCCATATTGCTGACCACGGCGTCGATGCGCCCATAGGTCTCCATGGTTTGCGCCACCATGGCGTTGAGGTCATCCACATCAAGCACAGAGCCTCGCCGGCCGATGCCGCCGAGGTCCTCTGCCAAGTTGACCGAGCGGGTTGAGGGAGACATGAGTGAAACCTTGTAGCCGGCTTTGGCCATCTCCACCGCGCACCCCTTGCCGATGCCCTGACCAGTGCCGGTCATGATTGCCACTTTCACTGTTGACATAGATCTCTCCGGTTCGATGTGAGATATTTTAAGATCGAACGCATGTTAGGGCCTAATTAGCCTGGACTGAATCGATATTTTTGAACCAAGATGTTAGAAAAACTCATAGCTCATGGATCATCACCTTAGACATCTGCGTGCGTTGCAGGCCTTCGACTTGGCCGCTGCAACGTCCAACTTGAGCAAGGCGGCAGACGCGTTGGGGGTGACCCATGGCGCCGTCAGCCGGCAGATCAAGCAACTGGAAGACCATCTCGGTGTGGCGTTGCTTCACCGTCTCTCGAACGGAGTGGAAAAAACGCCGGAAGGCGAACGCCTTCACTTGGCCACGCGCAGGGCCTTCGCCGAACTGTCAGATGGGGTGCGCGCGGTGCGCAGCGCACGCGATGAGCAAGCCCTGACCATATCGCTGTCGGCCTCTCTGGCCACAAAGTGGTTGGTGCCAAGCTTACCGGCGTTTCGGTCTCAGCACCCGGGGCTGTCGGTTTTTCTGGACACAAATGATGACGTAGTCGACCTGGCATCAAGCACGATCGACGTGGCGCTTCGGTATGGGGAGCCGAAATGGGGAAACCTTTTCTGTGAATTGATCACCCGTGAGGCGCTGATTGTGGTGGCCTCGCCAAAGCTTGTTTCTGGACGGTTGCTGCCCCTGGCGCCTGAAGCCATCGTCCAACTGCCGCTGCTCTACGATGAATTCAACCCGGGCTGGGAGAAGTGGGCCGTAGCAAACGGGATGGAGCTTGCGCGATTGCCGGAGCCGGCGGTTCGGTTTGGAGACTCTGCTGTGATGATTGCAGCGGCGATTGATGGGCAGGGCGCCGCATTGGCGCGGCGATTGCTGGTTCAGCGGGATCTGGAGGCCGGCTGGCTCGCTCGGTTGGATGAAAGCATAACGCCGCTGGAGCGCTCCCTCTATTTCGTGTGCCGGAAGGGAGATGAAGACCGCGCGCCGGTGCGCTCGTTCCGGCGCTGGCTGTTCTCAAGCGCGATCCAAGAATAGTCGGCAACGGGCCGGGCGTCTGGGACCTGCAGCGCTAAGACGTGCGCAGGACGCATTTTCCATCACGGATTTCCCGGTCATCGGGGCACTCGCACTTGCCGCGCACATTGATGATCTCGCCCGGCAGGCATTTGGCGCGCACCTTCACCAGGCATTTGCCGTCTGAATTCTTCAGGTTCAGATAGCACTGGCACTGGCCGTTCTCGTTCAAGATCATGTTGTTCTTGCACGATTTGCCGTCAGGCTCGGTGACGGCCTTGGCGGTTGATGCATTTGGCTCCGGCAACGGCTTCTTCTTGATCACCTTCTTCCTTGGCTTCGGCGCCGGAGCGCGCGCTTGCGGCAGCTGGCAGAGACCTTCAACGTCTTCCAGACCGCGCGGGCATACACACCGGCCGGCCGCGTTGCGCTCCTTACCGCCCGAACAGGCCGCAAGCTGCGGTTCTGGCGGCGGGGGCGGGGCTGGCGCTGGCGCCGGAGCTGCGGGCACGGGGGCGCGTTCGATAATGCCTTGGGCAATGCAGGCGCCGGTGGCATCTTCTATGGTCCCGGCCCGGCAAACGCAGCTGCGGCCGTCCTGGACGCGGGAGGGCGGACATCTGAGGCGGCCACCTTCCGGCGCACGCCTTGTTTCCTGCTGGGTTTTATCCAGCGGCGGGACGATATTGGGCTCGTCCTCAAAAGATCCAGGATTATAGAGCCGGGCCTGGACGCACGCGCGATCGTTTCGGGCGCGGGCATCACCGACGCCCCAGTCATCGGCAAGTTCTTCTAGCAGCGGCTGGTCGATGCGCCCGGTCACAGGCAAGCCTTCGTCGGACTGATAGCTGGCAATGGCGTTACGGGTTGCAGGTCCTATCTCGCCATCTGGCCTGCCAACCCGGTAGCCCTCTCGCAGCAAGGCGCGCTGAACAATGCGCGTGCGTTCGTTGAGCGCGCCCGGCCGGCGCCAGTCGATCTGGACGCACACTCTGATCCGGCGGCGCAGCACATCGCGGGGCACCAACACGCTCAACCCATAGCGGGAGCGGTCGCCCGAATTCAGCAGCGGGCGCTGTTTGAGACAGGCCATGCGCCGGGAGCCGCGTTGGCAGAGCCAGCCGGAGGCATCGGCGTTTGAGAGGCGCAATCTGGGCGGGCGGGCCTCATGAACGGTGGAGATGGGGGCGCTGAATGGCGCATCGCCGCGGTTGCCCACAATCACTGTGAACCGGCAGCGCCGTCCGCGCGCGCAGCCACCCTCCGGCGGACGGATCCTCACGCCAAGATCGGGTGTTTCCAAGAAAACTTGAGCCTTTGCACGTTCAGGCGCGACCGTGAGGCCGGCGGCGGCCAGCACGAAGGTGCACGCAAACGCAAAGAGGAGACGAAATCCCACAGCCATATCAGCTCCCACACGTCACAAGGGCCCCATCATTGTTATGACGGCCCAAACAGGCCATACCCGTCTCTCGCTTTATCGCATTAGGCCGCAAAGTGTGGCAACAAAATGCCCGAAGGCGCACCACAGGGCCCTCCGGCTACTTCATCCAGAGCGCAGCAGGATCGCCGTCCAGCATATCGATCAAGCCGATTTCCCAGTCTAAATAGCGGCGATATTCGCGTTCCCGCTGGGCGGTTGTGTCCAGATCGCTTGGGTCCACATGGATATCATCGGGCACGCTGGCGAGAGCGGTGAGCCCCGTTTCCGTTGCCCCGGACCAGTTGGCCATGCCGCCCTCCAGATGACGCACGGTGCGTCCCAGGCTCCGCAAATCCCGGGCGATCAGCTCCGCGTAAGGGGTATCATCGCTGACCAGGACAATCTCGCCAGCTGGCAGGTTAGCCTCATCGCGGTCCAGATGCGCGCGGGTGAGGAACCAGGCGCCTGGAATGTGGCCCCGTCGGTAACGGGTTGATGTGCGGATGTCGGCAACGACTTTGGCTGGGCCGGCGTTCAGCTCAGAGGCAGCAATGCGGTCGTCTTTGGCCAGGGACGCGGCCTGTTTGG